>CAZULK010000025.1:0-27083 GCA_964621225.1 uncultured Melioribacteraceae bacterium
AAACGGAGTGGTATCTTGCATCGGCATCACTTTCAAAAATTTCAAATTCTTTATTTGTTATGCTTTTTATATAATTTGTTATTACTTCATCGGCTTTAATAATTCCGTTCATCGCGCCGGCTTCTATAGCCATGTTGGTCAATGTCATTCTTTCGTCTATGTTCAATTGGAATACCGCTTCACCATCAAATTCAAGTGTTCTGTAAGTACCGCCGTCAGTTGTTATATCTCCGAGCACATAAAGAATAAGGTCTTTTGCAGTCAGGTAATCCGGCAAATTGCCGTGAAAATTAAACTTCATACTCTCCGGAACTTTTTCCCATATTTTTCCTGTTCCAAGTATGAATGCTGCATCCGTATTTCCCACTCCTGTGGAAAATAATCCGAAAGCTCCTGAAGTACATGTGTGTGAATCAGTCCCAAACAGAACTGTTCCGGGGATATTATATCCTTCTTCCGCAAGAGCAATATGACAGACGCCTTTGTATCTTTCTGTGCCCACATCATAATAATTCGGTAAAGATTGCTCCGCTGCAAATTGTCTTAACAGATCCACATTTCTGTTTGCTTGTTCATTTTTAGTAAAAATGTAGTGATCCGGAAAAATAACCAACTTATTTTTATCCCATACTTTTGCTTTTTCTCCGAATTCCCTTTTCCAAATATCAATCGTTGGCGGACCACATACATCGTGTGTCATCAAAACATCAACATTCAACCAAACATTTTCTCCGGGGGAAACGGAATTTCTTCCGGAAGATTTTGCCAATATTTTTTCTGTAATTGTCATTCCCATAATAATTCCTTAAACAGCTTGATTAACATTTTCTTTAACTAGTTTTTTTGATTTCTCATATTGCCTTTTTTGCTCCAATGCAGAAAGATAGGCTTTAGCCGATGCTTCAATTACATCAGTTGATACTCCCCTTCCGGTGAAAGATTTTTCACCGTTTCTTATCCTCACTAGAACTTCCCCAAGCGCTTGTCTGCCTGAAGTAACCGAACGGACATTAAACGATTCAATTGAACCATCAATATTGAGCGCTCTGTCTACGGCATTGAAAACTGCATCTACCGGACCGTCACCAATTGCGGAATCTTCATAAACAGTTTCACCGTCTTTAATTCTTATTGTAGCGGTGGGTACGGAGTTCGTTCCCGAAGAAACTTGAATATATTCCAAATGATAATTCTTATTATCTTCGTTCACTTCATCGCCCATCAATATTCTTAAGTCGTCGTCGAATACTTCTTTTTTCTTATCGGCAAGATCGGTAAACGCCTTGTAAACTCTCTGTAATTCTTCCTCGTCCAATCTATACCCCAACTCTTGCAATCTGACTTTTAATCCGTGTTTGCCTGAATGCCTACCAAGAACGATTTTGTTTTGAGGAATACCCACACTTTCGGGAGTCATTATTTCATAAGTTTCCCGGTTTTTTAATACACCATCTTGGTGAATACCCGACTCGTGGGAGAAGGCGTTTTCTCCAACAATAGCTTTATTCCGTTGTATAACAATTCCGGTAAAGGCGGAAACCATTTTGCTGGTATTGTAAATTTCTCGGGTATTTACGTTGGTATAAAAATCGAACAGGTCTTTCCTGACGTTGAGTGCCATAACAAATTCTTCCAAAGATGCATTGCCTGCCCTTTCACCAATTCCGTTTATCGTACATTCAACTTGACGTGCGCCGTTTTCAATAGCGGCTAATGAATTAGCTACTGCCATTCCCAAATCGTTGTGGCAATGGACACTGATAACTACATCCTCAATTCCTTTCACTCTATTTTTTAATTCCCTGATCTTTTGACCAAATTCACTCGGCATTACATATCCGGTTGTATCCGGAATATTTATCGTAGTTGCACCTGCATCCACTGCTGCTTGAACTACGTCGATCAAGTATCCAATATCAGTTCTACCGGCATCTTCGGCAGAAAATTCAACATCATCGGTGAAAGTTTTTGCATAAGCAACGGCATCATAAGACATTTTAATAACCGTTTTCCTTTTCTCCTCCAAAGTGTTGCCATATTTCGGATGACCGAACTTTCCAAGGATATGATAATCGGAAGTACTGCTGAAAGTATGAATTCTTGCTCTTTGTGCAGCAGCCAAGGCATCGGCAGCAGCTTTAATATCCTTTTCATTAGCACGGGATAATCCGGCAATTATTGCATCCACTTCCTCAGCAATTCTTCTCACTGCTTCAAATTGAGCAGGCGAAGAAATCGGGAATCCGGCTTCAATAACATCGACTTTCAATCTTGCAAGTTGGTGTGCAATTTCAACTTTTTCGTGAACGTTTAAACTTGCTCCGGGAGATTGTTCGCCGTCCCTAAGCGTTGTATCGAATACAATTATTCTATTTTTATCCATCATAACCTCACACTAAAGAGTGAAAACTTGAATTGCCTCATCGGCAAATAATCTCTCAAATTCTTCAATTATTAAGAATGTCATTTCTTTTGTTGTTACAACTTTGTCTTTTTCACCTGCAATGTCCGCAGTTTTGTAGCCTTTTGATAATACTATATCGATTGCCTTTTCGAGCAATTCCGAGGCTTTATCCATATCACAAGTATATTTGAACATCATTGCCACCGAGGCAATTGCAGCAATCGGATTGGCTTTGTTCTGTCCTGCAATATCCGGTGCACTGCCGTGTACCGGCTCGTACAACGCATACTTCGACCCGATACTTGCAGAGGGCAACATTCCCAAACTACCGGTAATCATTGCTGCGATGTCACTTAGAATATCACCGAATAAATTTGATGAAAGAACTACATCAAACTGCTTCGGATCCCTTACTAGCTGCATTGCCGCATTGTCAACATACATGTGGGATAATTCCACTTCAGGGAAATCTTTGTGAACTTCCTCTACCGTTGACCTCCAGAACTGGGATACCTCAAGAACATTTGCTTTGTCCACCGAAGTTACTTTTTTATTTCTAAGTTTTGCAAAACGGAATGCCATTTCAGCAATTCGTTTAACTTCATCTTTAGAATACACCATCGTATTCCAACCTTTCTTTTCGTCCAGACCTTTAGGTTCACCGAAATAAATTCCCCCGGTTAATTCACGTACAATCAAAACATCTGTGCCTTTCAACACTTCAGCTTTTAAGGATGAAGCATCAGTCATTGAAGAATATACCTTTGCAGGACGCAAGTTGGCATAAAGTCCAAGAGCTTTTCTAATTCCCAGAAGTGCAGTTTCCGGTTTTTTATCGTGTGGAAGAGATTCCCATTTAGGACCTCCAACTGCTCCCAAAAGGACAGCATCACTATTGTAACATTCGGCCAAAGTATCTTCAGTAAGCATTTCGCCATATTTATCGTAGGATGCCCCGCCAATTAATTTTTCCGTTGTATTAAATGAAACGGAAAACTTTTCTCCGACATATTTCATTACCTTTACAGCTGCAGCCGTAACTTCGGGACCAATTCCATCTCCGGGTAATACTGTTACTTTATACATTTTTCTCTCCTATTTACCTTTCAACCAACTCATCATTTTGCGCAATTCGCTTCCAACTTTTTCAATTGGATGATTTTTGAATTCTTCCCGCATCTTCTTGAGATTCGGCTGACCATTTTTATTTTCTTCAATCCATTCTTCAGCAAATTGACCGCTTTGAATTTCGCTGAGTAATTTTTTCATCTCTTTCTTTGTTTCATCTGTAATTAGTCTTTTACCTTTTGCAAGACCGCCATATTCCGCCGTGTCGCTAACAGAATAATTCATTCTGCTTAAACCACCTTCGTAATAAAGATCGACAATAAGTTTCAATTCGTGAAGGCATTCAAAATAAGCCAATTCCGGTGGATATCCTGCTTCGACAAGTGTTTCGAATCCAGCTTTAATCAGGTATTCCGAACCACCGCACAATACAGCTTGTTCACCGAACAGATCAGTTTCCGTTTCATCTTTGAATGTAGTTTCGATTACACCTGCTTTTGTTCCGCCAATACCTTTTGCCCATGCTAGAGCAGTATTCAATGCATTCCCGGTATAATCCTGATGAACAGCTATCAAACATGGAGTACCGCTTCCCTGTTGATAAGTTCTTCTAACCAAATGTCCGGGACTTTTTGGTGCAATCATAATAACATCAACATTACTGGGAGGAGTGATTTGCTTGTAAAGTATATTGAAACCATGAGCAAATGCCAAAGTCTTTCCTTCAGTCATATATTGAGCAACTTCATTTTCATAAACTTCCTTTTGGTTCTGATCCGGGAGTAATATCATAACAATATCGGCCCATTCAGCAGCTTGTGAAACAGTGAACACCTTCAACCCGCTTTCTTCTGCAGAAGCACGGCTGGAACTATTTTCCCTTAAACCAACGGCTACATCCATTCCGCTTTCTTTAAGATTTAACGCATGAGCATGTCCTTGGCTACCAAAACCAAGTACAGATATTTTCTTTCCTTTCAGATAATCCAATGAAGCATCAGCATCATAATATACTTTCATTTACTACTCCTATTTTTTAGTTGTCTTTTTTGTAATTGTATGACTTATCTGTTCTCCCCGTTTGAGAGCAACATTTCCTGAACGTGCAATTTCTTTAATTCCAAAAGGGCTCAGTACATTGATTGCAGCATCAATCTTATCCGGAGGACCGGTTATTTCGAGCATCATAGTTTTATTATTGATATCAACAATTTTACCTCTGAATATTTCGCATACGTCTATTATTTCCGATCTCGTTCCTTTTTGATAATAAACCGAAATTAAAGCCAGTTCCCTTTCAACACGGTGCTGTTTGGTAAGCTCAATTACTTTTATAGTCTCAATTAATCTATTGAGCTGTTTAACGATTTGCTCAATCAGTTTATCGTCGCCGTGAGTTACAATCGTCATTCTCGAAATTTCTGGATCTTCCGTTTCGCCAATAGACATAGAACTAATGTTGAATCCCTTTGCAGAGAACATTGTAACAATTCTATTGAAGGAACCGAATTTGTTTTCTGTAAGTACTGATATAACATGTTTCATTTATATCATCCTCCTCGGGTCTAATCTACCCGTAATCATTTCGGAAAGAGAAGCACCTGCAGGCACTATTGGGAATACCATATCTTCCTTCACCACTTTGAATTCAATAAAGATGGGACCTTCGTTATAGTCCATTGCTTCTTTTAGCAGTGAGTCGACTTCTTCGGGAGAATCTGTTCCGTAAGATTTTATTCCAAAAGCTTCAGCAACTTTAACAAAATCGGGATTGCTTTCCCCCAAATCCGTGAATGCATATTTTTCAGCATGGAAAAGTTCTTGCCATTGGCGGACCATACCGAGGAAACTATTGTTCAACACAATAAATTTAATTGGCAACTTATAATACTTAGCTGTTGCCAATTCCTGAATATTCATTTGAAATCCGCCATCACCATTTATGGAAATAATTGGTCTTTCGGTATTCGCAAATGCAGCACCAATTGCAGCAGGTACCGAGAAACCCATAGTACCAAGTCCACCACTGGTTATATGGGAACGTGGATGATTAAATTTATAATATTGAGCAGTCCACATCTGGTTCTGACCAACATCTGTTACAACAATAGCTTCTCCGTTTGTAACTTCCGAGAGTCGTGATATTACATATTCACTTCTCAATTTACCATCTCCGGTTTCAAAACTAAGCGGACATTCATTTTGCCAAGTTCTTATTTCTTCCCACCATTCCTTGGTATCGGGTTTGCGACTCATTTCACTGGCTAACTCAGCCATAACATGCTTAACGTCACCAACGATGGGGAGATCGACAACTACATTTTTGTCAATAGCGGTGGGGTCTATATCCACATGGATCTTTTTTGAATAAGGTGAGAAAGATGAAACATCTCCAGTCACTCTATCATCAAAACGGGCACCGAGAGAGATTAAAAGATCACAATTGTTAACCGCTTGATTTGCCCAATATGTACCGTGCATTCCAAGCATACCGAGTGATTGTTCATCAGTTCCCGGGAATGCGCCCAATCCTTGAAGAGTCATTGTAACCGGTAAATTGTTTTCCTTTGCAAGGATGTATAATTCTCTATTTCCGCCGGACATAATTACTCCTCCACCTACATAAAGAAGTGGTCTTTTCGCTTCCTCCAACATCCTGGCTGCTTTTTTAATTTGGTTTAAATGTCCGTGATATTTCGGTTTATATCCCTTAAGATCAATATCTTCGGGGTATTCAAATACTGTTTCATCCTTAATTACATTTTTAGGAAGATCAACCAACACGGGGCCCGGTCTTCCGGTACTGGCAATATAAAAAGCCTTTTTAATTGTTTCTGCTAATTCGGAAATATCCCTAACCAAGAAATTATGTTTTGTTATAGGACGAGTTATACCTACAATATCCGCTTCCTGGAAAGCATCATTTCCGATTAATTGTGTTGGCACTTGTCCCGTAAATACAACTATTGGCACGGAATCCATATACGCATCAGCAATACCGGTAACAGTATTGGTTGCACCCGGACCTGAAGTAACAAGCACAACTCCGGGTTTACCGGTAACTTTTGCATAACCTTCTGCCATATGAGTGGCTCCCTGCTCGTGCCTAACGAGTATATGTTTGATGTCTTTCACATCATACAATTTTTCATATATCGGCAGAGTGGCACCACCGGGATAACCGAAAATGGTATCTACCTTTTCTCTACGAAGACACTCGAAAAATATTTCCGAGCCAGTCATTTTCATTTTTCTTCGTTTCATCCAAAGACCCTTTATATTTTTAGTATTTTAAAATTGCACCGGTATTTGCCGAAGTAACCATCTTTGAATACCTGGACAAATAACCCGTTTTTATTTTTGGTTCAAAATCATTTAATGAATTTAATCTCGATTGAATTTCTTCTTCGGAAAGTTTTACTTCCAATTTCTTTTCTGGAATATTTATATAAATAATATCGCCGTTTTGAATTGCCGCTATCGGTCCCCTCTCAGCTGCTTCAGGAGATACGTGTCCTATACAAGCACCGCGGGTTCCACCGGAAAATCTTCCGTCGGTAATCAAAGCGACTTTATCTCCGAGTCCCATCCCCATAATTAAGCTTGTTGGTGAGAGCATTTCCGGCATTCCCGGTCCACCTTTCGGCCCTTCGTACCTAATTACTACTACGTCTCCGGCTTTAACCTTACCGTTCATTATTCCGTTTAATGCTTCGTCTTGGGATTCGAATATTACAGCAGGCCCCTCGTGAACCATCATTTTCGGATCGACTGCACCGGTTTTAACAATTGAACCTTTGGGAGCCAAATTACCGAACAATACCGCCAATCCACCTTCTTTACTGAATGGATCTTCTATTGACCGGATAATGTTATGATCTTTTATTGTTGCATCTTTTATGTTTTCACCAAGTGTATTGCCGGTAACGGTAATTGAATCAAGATTAAGTAAGTTCTCTATTTTTGAAAGCTCATTAAGTATAGCGGAGATTCCACCTGCACGGTCAACATCTTCGATGTGAACATCAGGTGTAGCTGGAGAAACTTTACATATGTAAGGAACTTTTTTAGCCAAGTCATTCAAATGATGCAGATCGAAATCGATTTCCGCTTCATTCGCAATTGCCAAAGTATGTAGTACAGTATTTGTACTACCTCCCATAGCCATATCCAGCAAGAATGCATTATCCAATGCTTTCGCTGTAAGAACATCTTTTATTTTTATATCTTCTTTTATTAAATCCATCAATTTACTCGCAGCTGTTTTAGCGAGTTCTTCTCTTTTTTCCGATACAGCCAATATTGTCCCGTTTCCCGGAAGAGCAATCCCAAGCGCTTCCATCAAACAATTCATTGAATTTGCAGTAAACATACCTGCACATGAACCGCAAGTAGGACAACCATTCGATTCAAGTTGGAATAATTCATCTTCATTTATCTCACCCGTTTTATACTTCCCTACACCTTCGAATACTGAGATCAAATCGATGGAATCACCTTCTGAATCTTTACCTGCTTTCATTGGTCCGCCGGAAATAAATATGGTTGGGACATTTACCCTTAGTGCCCCCATTATCATTCCGGGCACAATTTTATCACAATTCGGAATGCAAATTAATCCGTCCAATCTGTGAGCATTGGCAACCGTTTCAACTGAGTCGGCAATCAATTCTCTACTGGGCAATGAATATCTCATCCCCAAGTGTCCCATTGCAATACCATCGTCAACTCCAATTGTATTAAATTCAAATGGAACTCCGCCCGCTTGACGTATAGCATCTTTAACCTTTTTTCCTAATTCTTGTAAATGGACATGACCGGGAATTAAATCGATATAGGAATTGCAAACTCCGATAAATGGTTTATTAAAATCATTTTCCTCTTTTATTACTCCGGTTGCTCTGAGTAAACTGCGATGAGGCGCTTTATCGAATCCTTTTTTAATTAAATCAGAACGCATTGTTCTCCTTCAATTTATTTTTAATAAATCTCCGGATATTCCTTTAGGGTTCGGTCAACCCCTAAAGTTTGTAATGTGCGTGTGATTTAATTCTTATTTAGGGATTGACCATTATGTATTAGCCTAGAATAATTAGGCTAATTATAATAGCGATCCCTAGTAGTAGAATATCTATGGAGAGAATTTCGTTGTCGGCAATACGATTGGCATTCGCAATCTGTCTTTTGGTTGCGTCTTTTATTGGTGCGATATTTAATTTTCTGCCAAACATATCTAAAATTGAAGAGCAACTTAAGAGAATAAATTTGCAATGTCAAGAAATTACTAAAAAATAGTTTATGTCTTTATTTTAATATAATGTTCGTTTTTAGCCCATTTTCAAACTTTTTGCACTTTTGTTAAAAAATGATCGAATCTTTAAGGATTTTTACTAATATTTTTTTGTATATTTATACATATTCCCCTTGTAGTTGAATATTCTAAGGTTTATTATTGCGGTCAATTTTTTAGAAGAGAAATGTAATGAAGGTATTAAAATTTGGCGGTTCGTCGGTGGCAAACGCCGAAAGAATTAAATCCGTCGTTGATATTTTAAGAAATTATCATAATGATAAAGTCGAGTTTACGGTTGTATTTTCTGCCTTAGGAGGTATTACAGATAAGCTGATTACTCTAGCTAAAACTGCCAGTAAGGGAGACAAGTCGTACTTAAGTCTCTATCAAAATATCAGACTGATTCATTATAGAACAATAGAAGAATTATTTTCTGGCGCTTCACACGAAAAAGTTAAAAACGAAATAAGTCTTCTACTTGAAGAATTAAACCAGATTATTCACGGAATATTTTTACTTAAAGATATTTCAAGAAAATCTTTGGATCTTGTTCTTAGCTTCGGCGAAAAGCTTTCATGCACAATCATTTCTAATTCAATGAATGATGCCGGCATCCCGTCTTCTGTTATTTTCAGTGATAAATTAATTGTTACCAATTCCGATTTCGGTAACGCAAAGGTAAACTTTGAATTAACGAACAAAAATATTAAAAATCATTTTGATGGCTGTAACACTGTTCAAGTGGTAACAGGTTTTATTGCTTCCGACGAAAACGGAAATATTACCACATTAGGTAGAGGCGGATCGGACTATACCGCAGCAATTTTAGGTGCAGCATTGAATGCCGATGAAATTGAAATTTGGACCGACGTAAACGGAATAATGACTGCAGATCCACGGAAAGTAAAAAACGCAATTCCATTGAAAGCTGTAACATACAACGAAGCAATGGAGCTTTCTCACTTCGGAGCGAAAGTGATTCATCCGCCTACTATGCTGCCGGCAATGGAAAAAGGAATTCGAATAAGAATAAAGAACACATTCAATCCCGGTTTCAAAGGAACAATAATCTTAAACAAAGAACCGAGAGTGAAATTTAATGCAAAAGGGATTTCATCAATAGATAAAATCTCAATGCTTAGGATAGAAGGCAGCGGTCTGATCAGCAACAGAAATGCTACTTCGAGAATATTCGATGCTTTGAGTAACAATTCCATTCCCCTTCTGTTTATAACGCAAGGTTCTTCCGGTTACAGCTTATGCATTGGAGTCGCTCCGGAATTCGGTCAAAAGGCAAAAGAATGCATTCAAGAAGAATTAAAATTAGAAAGAATAGAAGGGATGATGAATGAAATTGTCTTGGAGGATGACCTCTCTTTAATCGCCGTAGTAGGCGAAGATATGAGAGCAACTCCGGGCATTTCAGGCACTATCTTTAATAGTCTTGGGAAAAATGGAATCAACATCAAAGCCATTGCTCAAGGTTCATCGGAATTGAATGTTTCCTGCGTTGTTAAATCGGATGAATTGAGAAAGGCATTGAATGTGATTCATAATGCAATGTTCCTTTCTAAAAGTAAGGTTGTGAATATTTTTCTTGCGGGTCCGGGACTTGTTGGGTCAGCGTTGTTGAATTATATAAATAAAAAATTGAAATTTTTGCAAAATGACCTTTCAACAAATTTTAGATTGATTGGCATTACCAATAGTAAGAAAATGTTGTTCGACTTAAACGGTGTAGATTTCAATTCATGGAAAGAAAGATTAAGTAACGAGGGAATTGATACCGCCGCTGATAAATTTATAGATAAAATTATTGAACTCGATCTTGCAAACTCAATATTTATAGACTGTACAGCTAACGATAGTTTCGTGAATCACTACAAGAAAATATTAAAACATAATATTTCTATTGTTACGCCTAATAAAATTGCTAACACAAAAGATTATAAGTTTTACAGTGAATTAAGAGAGGTTTCCAAAAGACACAAATCATTATTTAAATATACGGCAAACGTCGGCGCAGCTTTACCGATAATAGCTACATTGAGTCATTTGGTCAATTCCGGAGAACAACTTCAGAAAGTAGAAGCTGTGTTATCGGGTTGTCTGAGTTTTATTTTCAATAGCCTGTCATCTGATAGTAAAATCAGTGATATAATATTAACGGCTAGAAAAAATGGTTTTACAGAACCCGATCCCAGAGATGATTTAAGCGGGTTGGACGTTGGCAGAAAATTACTTATTATCTTACGTGAAGCCGGTTTAAAATTGGAATTGTCCGATATTCAAATTGATAATCTCGTTCCTGAACATTTAAGGGATGTTTCCCTCGATGAATTTATTGATCGCATTTCTGAGATGGATGACGAATTCAAGAATAAAATAAATGACGCCGAATCCAAAAAATTGAAATTAAAATATATTGCATCATTCGATGGGTCCAAGGCTTCGGTGGAATTAAAAAGTATTGATCAAAATCATCCGTTTTATAATTTACAGGGTGCAGAAAACATTGTTTCGCTGTATACCGATAATCATTCTGATTTTCCATTGATTATCCGGGGCAAAGGTGCGGGCGCCGAATATACCGCATTCGGCATATTCAGTGATTTAATTGATATATTAAAATTTTTGGGATAATTATGAATAAAACTAAAGTTGCAGTATTAGGAGCTACGGGTAGTGTAGGACAAAAATTTATTGAATTACTTATTGATCATCCTTGGTTTGAATTACACGAGCTTGCGGCCTCCGAAAGGTCAGCCGGTAAGAAATATGGTGATGTGGTCAATTGGTTCATGAGTTCTCCCCTTCCGGAAAATATAAGTAAAAAAACCGTGTTGACATGCGAACCTAAATTGGAAAGCAAAATTGTTTTCTCGGGGTTAGATTCAAGCGTTGCGGGAGAAATAGAAGAAGAATTTGCTAAAGCGGGATATATAGTTATTTCAAACGCTAGGAATCATAGATTTGATACTGACGTTCCTTTAATAATACCGGAAGTCAATCCGGATCATTTGGATCTGATTCATTCACAAAAATTTAACGGAGGCTGCATAGTCACAAATCCAAATTGTTCTACAATTGGAATGGTAACAGCACTGAAACCTCTTCATGATGCTTTTGGAATTGATACTGTAAATGTGGTTACTATGCAAGCAATCTCAGGTGGTGGTTATCCCGGTATTCCTTCACTTGATATTCTCGGTAACGTTGTTCCGTTTATCGGAGGAGAGGAAGACAAACTTGAGAGAGAGCCATTAAAACTGATGGGTTATTTTAATACCGATCATATCGATCCGGCTGATATTAAAATTTCCGCTCAATGTAATCGTGTTCCGGTAATTGACGGCCATACGGAAACAATTCAAATTAATTTAAAAGAAAGCGCCGGCAAAGAAGATATAATAGAAGTTTGGAAAAACTTTAAAAGTGTTCCTCAAGAATTAAATTTACCGAGCGCTCCACTTAAACCGGTTGAATATTTGACCTCACCGAATCACCCTCAACCGCGAATTCATTCCAACTATGGAAATGGGATGACAGTAACAGTAGGCAGACTGAGAGAATGTTCGATATTCGATTTTAAATTTGTTGTCCTTTCACACAATACGGTAAGAGGGGCTGCAGGCAACACAATTCTTATAGCTGAATTGATGAAAGCAAAAGAATTGATTAAATAACTTAATATTTCATTAATGTATAAAGATTCATTATTTCAAATATTGAACTCTTAATAAAAATAATTAAATGTTTTTTTAGCAAGAGACTTGACAAGATGAAAATAATGATTTAAGTTTGCCCTCAATATTTGCAAATAGATTTACTTCGAAGTAATTGTTCTTTACATGAATTTGAAAAACAGGACTCTTATCAAGAAAGGCTGAGGGATCAGGCCCGATGACGCCTTGGCAACCGCCCCACGGGGAAAGGTGCCAATTCCTGCCCTATTTTAGGGAAAGATGAGAGAGTAGGCATTACTATATAAAATTTTAATAACCTCCTCTGGATTCTTTCCTCAGGAGGTTTTTTTTTGCTTAAAATTAAAAGGAGATAAAACTATGAACACTTTTTTGAATAAATACAGATATGAAACATTACAGTTGCACGCCGGACAAGAACCGGATAAAGCTACTAATTCGAGAGCCGTACCGATTTACCAGACAACATCGTATAACTTTAACGACTCGGAACATGCAGCAAATTTATTTGCCTTGAAGGAGTTTGGCAACATATATACACGTATTATGAATCCGACCACCGACGTATTTGAGAAAAGAATAGCAGCCTTGGAAGGTGGAGTAGCAGCCTTGGCAACCGGTAGTGGACAAGCAGCGGAACATCTGGCAATAACTACTTTAGCTCAAGCAGGAGATAATATAGTATCTACAAGTTATTTATACGGTGGTACATACAACCTTTTCAAAGTTACACTTCCCCGTTTAGGTATTGACGTTAAATTTGTAGACGGAGATGACCCCGCTGATTTTGAAAAATTGATTGATGAAAATACCAAAGCTTTATATTTGGAAACAATCGGAAATCCCAAATTAAACGTTCCCGATTTTGAAGCAATAGCCGAAGTAGCTCATCGTAATGGAATTCCGTTGGTTGTTGATAATACTTTCGGAGCAGCGGGATATTTAGCCAGACCAATTGAATATGGTGCCGATATTGTTGTTGCATCAGCGACAAAATGGATTGGCGGTCACGGAACATCAATCGGCGGTGTAATTGTCGATTCTGGTAATTTTGATTGGGGCAATGGTAAATTCCCCTTGTTTACAGAACCGTCCCCCGGTTATCACGGATTAGTATTTAATGAAGTATTCGGTAAAGGTTCCCAGTTTGGTAACATCGCATTTATAATCAGAGCCAGGGTGGAAGGATTAAGAGATTTTGGTCCCGCCCTCTCCCCTTTCAATTCATTTCTTTTTCTACAAGGTTTGGAAACGCTTTCCTTACGAGTTGAAAGGCACGCGCAAAATGCTCTCGTATTAGCCAATTGGTTGAAAACTCATCCTGCTGTCGATTGGGTTTGGTATCCCGGCTTAGAAGAACATCCGTCTCATGAAAACGCAAAAAAATACTTGCGTCAAGGATTATTCGGATCAATACTTTCTTTTGGAATTAAAGGCGGAATAGAAGCCGGAAAGAAATTCATTGACAATGTAAACCTTGCCAGTCTTTTGGCAAATGTCGGGGATGCTAAAACCCTTGTAATTCATCCGGCATCAACTACACATCAACAATTAAGTGATGAAGAACAAAAACAATCGGGAGTGTTACCAGAGCAAATTAGAGTTTCAGTAGGTATTGAACATATTGATGATATAATCGAAGATTTCGATCAGGCTTTGAATAAGGCTCAAGAGTAATGTATATTGAATGCATATTAAATATTAATGAAGAAAGATCCGATGAAAGAAACCGGAAGAATAGATAGAGAAAATAAAGCAAAGGCTAAAACGAATTTTATAACATTGTTCACGGAATCGGATTATATATTCGATTCCGGTGAACGGTTAAACAATATTCAAGTTGCCTTTCAAACTTATGGTGAATTAAATGCTTCGGCAGATAATGTCATTTTAGTATGTCATGCTTTAACCGGGAATTCCCATGCGGCGGGAGTAATTGATGAAGAGGAAATTGAAAATTGCAGGAGTCATGAATTTTTATCAAAATATAATCGAATGTACTTCAATAAACCGGGTTGGTGGGATCCGCTTATCGGTCCCGGGAAACTATTTGATACTAACCGGTATTATGTTATATGTTCGAACATTATCGGCAGTTGTTATGGTTCATCAGGTCCTGCTTCAATTAATGAAAGCGGAAATAAATTTAATCTTTCCTTCCCCAAAACCGGTGTCCGCGATATGGTTAGGATTCAAAAAGAATTACTGGACCAATTGAACATCAAAAAAATAAAAACAGTAGTCGGTGGTAGTTTGGGAGGAATGCAGGTTTTGGAATGGGCACTCCTCTATCCTAAGATGATTGAATCAATAATACCGGTTGCAACTTCTGCAGCCCATTCGCCTTGGGCAATTGGATTGAATAAAATTGCAAAAGATGCAATCCGGAATGATCCCGCTTGGCAAAACGGAAATTACACAATTCAACCATTGGCTGGATTATCCTTAGCCAGACAAGCGGCTATGCTATCATATCGTTCCATGCAATCTTTCAATGCAAAATTCGGGCGTTTACTACAACAGAATAAATCCGGCAATACAGATTTTTCAGTAGTTAATTATTTGAACTATCAAGGTGAAAAACTTGTTAACCGATTCGATGCCAACTCTTATCTTTATTTAGCCGATGCGATGGACGATCATGATATTTCAAAAAAAAGAGGTGAGTTAAATGAAGTTTTAAATTCAATTGATTTACCAACTTTATGCATTGGTATTGATTCTGATATACTTTATCCGGCAGATGAGCAAAAAATGATTGCCAAGCATATTAAAAATTCGGAATATAAAGAGATTAAATCATTACACGGACATGATGCATTTTTAATTGAGTTTGAACAAATGGAAAAACTTATAAAACCTTTCTTGGATAAATATATCAGTTGAAAATAGAATATAACACGATTACTGCAACCGGTATTATTAAATTATCCAAATCTTTCGGACTCAATGCTTCTAAAATTGTAGTTACGGTAATGCAAATAAGTATCAAAACATAATTGATCTCAGATGTCGCAAAAAGTATATTGAAGAGAAGAGCGCCGAACAATCCAAATAGAAAGAATGCAATACTTCCTTCGAGCGATTTTTCCGTTACAAAATTATATTTATGCTTTCCCATCTTTTTCCCGAATACCGGTGCCAAACCGTCGCCCCATCCGAGTATTCCCATTGCGGTTAATGCTAAACTTGTACTGAAAAATATCGTCCCCATTACATTCATTACAATAGTAAAGTACAACGGTCCTTTTAGTAATTCCCTTCTGTCTCCGTAACGCGTCATTGTCTTAACTGCTTGGTCATCCTCTTTAGCTGTGAATCCTTTAATTAAGAGCAAGATTGTCCACAAAGCAGCCGGAGCGATGTTCAAATATTTTGTCCAATGGGAAGCATCAAATAGAGGCCAAAAGATCAACCATGAACCAGCAGCAATATGTACTACTTTTCTGGATAAATCTTGTGGGAAACCTTTCTTAACTGCAAAATCCATAATTCCGACTATGGCAAAAACATATGCCAAACCGGTAATCATGATCAGCGAATTATAGATCCAAACGGACATCACTCTTCAACTGTTACGATGAATGCATCTTTGAATACTTCTTGCTTCCAAAGTTCATCACGAACTTTTTCCGCTTCCTCTTTAGTATTGAACTTAGGTAATCTAATCACCCACAATTGAATATCATTGTTAAATGATATATCCATTGGGTAACTACATTTTGGCTGATTAAATAATTTAAATCTTTCCGCTCTCTCTTGTGAAGAAAAGGCACCTATTTGAACAAAATAGATGAAATGCTTTTCAACTTTGGGTTGTTCGAGTGTTAATGTATCTTTAACAGAAGGTGTTTCTACTGTAGCGGTTGAATCTGTTACTGTTGATACATCGTCGAACACATAAATTTTATCTTCACCGCTCTGAGTTGTTTCTTTTGATGTAGAACAAGCAAATAAAATTATACTTAGGATTATAAATATCGAATTTTTTTTCATTTTACCCACCATTAAAAATCGGGGCAGCTTGGCTGCCCCTTAAAGAATTTAGAATAAAATGTTATCGAAAGTTCCGGGTTCACAAACGGGAATTCCGAATTCGTTGATTTGAATTTTCTTTGCGAAAATCAAGCTTCCCGGAATTTGTGAAACATCAACTTCCGGTATAGATGCTTTGAAGTTACTGTTGATAGCTTCAATGAATTTATTTGCAATAATTCCGTAACCTTGACTGGTAGGATGAACGCCATCAAGACTGAATAATCCACCTGAAACATAAGTGGTAGTAAATGAAACACCATTTACGGTCAATCCATTTGCTGCCACATCATTGAAGAATGCATTCATATCAACTACAGCAAAACCATGAGCTGCTGCAAGAGATGCGATAGCAGCGTTGAAGTCAGATACCTGAGTATTAACTTCCGCTATTTCTGCAGGATCAAGTGTGAATGCATCCGGGAATGGATTCAATGGGTGTAAACCGAATGCTTGAGTTGTGTCTATTCCCAATACGGAAGGATCGCTAATACCGTTATCACGATAGAATTTACCGGAAGGTTTACCAATGTAAGCTGTATATGGACTTGCAGCCAATGTTAACAATACTTCCCCGCTTAAAAGAGCGCTTGGAGTAGCCAAATTAGTTTGAGCTGTCGGTCCCATTTGACCATTGGTGTTGTAGAATAAACCAACTGCCAATCCGGCATCAACAGCAGGTTGTATTGCTTGCGCAACACCAGGTCCAACTGTTCTGAAAAATGGAATAGCAGATACATCAGGAATATTTGCACAAACTACTTTGGCATTAAGTGCCGCTAATTCGTCCAATGTCTTATTATACAAGAATTGGAATGTAGGTGTATCGGTGTGAGGTTTGGTTCCACCTGAAGTTGCATATCCTAAAATATCATTGTTACCAATCCAAAGAGTAACCAATGTTGCTTTTAATGCGGCAGCTTGTTCAATCGGAGTTCCAAGATCCCTTAAAATAACATCAAACAACGGATTGTTCGTGTAAGGATCGGTTGCAGTGCTTTTGGTTTCAGTCATATGAACCAATAAGGCACCGGGTACGCCAAGGTTATTATAAGGCGCTGCGTAGGTTAGATTTAATGGTGAACCTTGATTAGTATTATAAGCAATTGCAAAAGGTTCCAAGGAAGCGATTTCCATTCTACTTCCCAAACCGGGATCACTTATAAGAGGTTGCTCATATTTAGCACCTACTTGTTTTGCAATCATTGCACCGTAAGAATACTCTTGAGCACTCTTATAAAGAGCGCCGCTTTGATATCCTGCGGTGAGACTATTACCGAGGGTAACAAAACTGGTAAAATCGGCATCACCTGTGGATGGCGCTTGAGGAGCCGTAAGATCGGTTCTATCCTCGCATCCAGTAAGCAATAATGCCATAACCAGCAATGAACCGCTTAATATTTTTATTAAATTTTTCATACTTATTTTCTCCTCCTGTTAAAACTGATAAGATACATTTACGCCAAACAAATGAGCAGAGGAATTATAAGTTCCATTGAAGGGACTTTCTCCTCCGGTATATGATATTTGAGAATTCTTGATGGTTCTTTCGTCGAAACGCAAGAACATGTAAGCCAAGTCGAATTTAAGATGTTTCGTTAAATTCAACCCAAGACCTATATTGAATCCCCATCTGTCTGAATCAGGAAGAGAAGGATCTACCAATCCGTCTTTAACAGGATTCATATCGTAAAGCACACCGCCTCTTAAATCGACGGCGTCTGTTGCGTTGTATTCAACTCCCAAACGATGGATAAAAGTATCTCCGTAATGACGAGGAGCTTCAAGATCAGTATATTTTGAATCCTTGAAGTCAACAGCCAGAACATCATAACTGCTCCAACCTACATATTGCAAATCACCGGAAACGGTTAATTTCTTAGTTGGCATGAATGCCATACCGAATGTTACATTACGCGGCGTTGTAAGAGAAGCAGTAATGTCTCCACCCGGAATTAAACCGGCATCAACCATAGCTTTCGGTGCGCCTTCTGCGGTTGCCGTACCGGAGAAATCAAATTTCACTTGACTTCTATAGGAAATACCGACTGAGAAAGTTTCATCAGGTTTATAGAAAATACCGCCCGTTAGTCCCCATGCGGTTCCGTCACCTTTCATTTTAAAGTAAACATCTCCCGAAAAAGGAGCCAAACCATTATATCTCTCAATCCTTACATCACCAAATGCATATATTGGGCCGACAGCGATTGAAAGAGCATCAGTAAGTTTGTAACTGAATACAGCGGTAACGAAAAATGATCTTAATTCAGTATCAACCGCCAAATATTTTCCAACCCAATCTTTATCCCATTTGGTTCCTAATCCATAAGGATTATTTACACTTACACCAACAACAAATTTATTGCTAAGTTGATGGGTGAAATAAAAATTGATTGGTGTGAAAGTTTGGCTCTGCAAACTGTATTCGGTAACTTGAGGTGCAGGGCCTCTGAAAGAAGCTTTGGGACTAATGATAGTGGACCCAAGTAACAAATGCGTTCCTGAAAGTTGAGTTAAACCCGCAGGATTGAAATAGATAGCCGAGGGATCGTTAGCCAAACCCGTGAACGCACCGGCCATTGCCATGGCTCTTGCTCCGTGTTCGTTGATTTGGAAACCTCCGGCAAATGCCTGAGCGCTAATGACCAGTGTCATTATTGCGCTTAGTAACAGTTTTTTTACCACGTATCCTCCTAAGATTTGTGATTATTAGTGAGTAGATTTATTTTCAAAGAATAAGATAATATCATTTAAGTTCTTATTCAATAGTGATTATAAGTTGATTTTTTTCTAATGATTGTCCGGCTTCTGCATGAATTTCTTTTATTATTCCTGATGATGTGGCTCTAATTTCGTTTTCCATTTTCATTGCTTCCAACACAGCAACCGTTTCCCCGAATTCAACTTCATCCCCTATTTCTTTAGTGATCTTCAGTAATAATCCGGGCATTGGAGCGACTATTTTGTCGCTATGTTCTGCTTTGGCTTTATTCCTCATTAACTCTTCAGCCATTTCTTCCAGTTGGGACCTTATAGTTAAATCGTAATCCAGCCCGTCAATTGTTATATTAAATTTATTTTTATCCTTAACATCTACAACTGCTTCGTAAATTTTTTCTCCCACCCGAAGAATAAACCGATGATCATTAATCGAAGTCAATTCAATTTCTTTGAATGTTCTATCATCAATAACGATCCCATCCGGTTGAACATCCGCATTCACTTTTTTAGAATCGATGCCAATCACATATTTATTCATACTTCAGCTCCTCCCATTTATTTTCATTAGTTTCATTTTTAACGGGAGTTATTTTCCTCGCTGCTTCTTTCATCAACACAGCAATTATCGATGCAATATCAGCATAATCATCCTTTAATTCATTCCGCCACTTACCGGGTAGCTTCGGTATTAATTCTTCATCAATAAAATTAATATTGAATGATCCATCGATAAACTTTTTATGTTCGAGAATCCAAATCAATAAAGATATGTTTGTTTTTATTCCAGAAATCTGGTAAGCTCCCAAAGCAATTCTCATTCTGTTAATCGCTTCTTCCCTGGAGTTATGCCATACAATCAATTTAGCAAGCATGGGATCGTAATAGACGGAAACTTCTGAGTTAAGATCAATTCCGCGATCAACTCTGATGCCCGGACCTGAAGGTAAGCGATGATGATTTATCAATCCAGTGGATGGAGCAAAATTATTATCAGTATCTTCGGCATATATTCTGCATTCAATTGCGTGCCCATTAATTTTTATATCATTCTGTGCTATTGTAAGTTTTTCACCGTAGGCAACAAGTATCTGCTGTTTAACCAAGTCAACTCCCGTTACCATCTCAGTAACCGGATGTTCAACTTGCAATCTTGTATTCATTTCGAGGAAATAGAAATTTCTATCCGAATCCAATAGAAATTCTATAGTACCGGCATTGAAATAATTACACGCTTTTGCTGCTTTAATAGCCGTAGTAGTAATCCTTTCTCTTGTCTGGTGATCAATGGAAGGTGAAGGGCATTCTTCTACAATTTTTTGATGTCTTCTTTGAACCGAACATTCTCTTTCAAGCAGATGGACATAATTGCCGAACTTGTCACCTAGTATTTGAACTTCTATATGTTTCGGATTTTCGATGAATTTTTCCATATAAATTGAATCGTCACCGAAGGCTTTTTTCGATTCATTCTTTGCCCTTTCTAACGCAGAATCAAATTCTCCGGGAGAGGAAATTTTTCTCATTCCTTTTCCCCCACCGCCGGCGGATGCTTTCAGCATAATAGGAAATCCAATTTCCTCAGCAACTTTTTTTGCATCGTTCAAATCTTTAATCGGTTCAAGAGTACCAGGAACAACCGGAACACCCGCATCGCTCATCAATTTACGGGCATCGGTTTTGCTTCCCATCAACCTTACACTTTTGGCTGAAGGACCGATAAAAGTAATTCCCGCTGCTTCTACCGCATCAATAAATTCGGCATTCTCGGATAAAAATCCATACCCGGGATGGATTGCATCTACATTATGCTCTTTTGCTACTTCGATGATTTTTTTATAATCAAGGTATGATTTGTTAGCGGGTGAATCGCCTATGAAATAAGCTTCATCTGCCATTCTTACATGAAGCGAATTTCTATCCGCTTCGCTATACACAGCAACAGAACCGATACCCATTTCTCTACAGGCTCTAGCGATTCTTATCGCAATCTCACCTCTGTTGGCAATAAGTATTTTTTTGAACATTGAACAATCACTTTAATTCAACAATGGTAATGCCTTCTCCCCCCATCTCGATTTTGGCAAAATAGAAATCTTTTACCTGATCGTCTTTCCTGAGTATTTCGTGAACCATCTGTTTCAACACTCCGGTCCCCTTACCATGCAATATTTCAACTCTTTCAATATTCGAAGCATAAGCTTCATCCAAAAATTTAATTACTTCAAATTCGGCTTCTTCGGGCTTTTTACCACGAATATCCAAACGAGTACTCCCTAAATTACTAATTAATTTATTAGAATCATAAACACTTTTCTTAATTTCTTTAGGTTTTTTGGACTTGGAAATATCCTTTAATTTAACTTGAATTTTTAAGCTGCCCGAAAGAATAAAAGCTTTCCCTTTTTCTTTGTCTATTTCAACAACCTCGCCTCCTGTCGAAGAGTTTTTAATAATAACATAATCACCCACTGCAATATCTCCGGGTATGAGTTCCGGTTCCTCATCATATTTTATTTCTTCAAGCTTTTTGATTTTCTCCAGCTTTTTCTTTTCTTCTTTTATTACGGTTTTGTCTGCATTGCTTTCCCGTATCTTTTTAATGGTCTGCTCAAACTCTCTGTTAATTCCTTTCAGATAATTTTCTGCTTTTACTTTTGTATCCTTCAATATTTCTTTCTTCTGCTTTTCCAGTTCCTTTATTTTTTTCTCATAAAGTTGGCTCAGTCCCTTTAACCGTGAATTTTCAATTTCCAATTCCCTTTGCCGTTTGTTTACAGCATAACTTTTTCGTTCAATATCAACAAGGAATTCTTCAATTTTTCTTTTATCCGAATCTATAAATTGTTTTGCTGATTCAATCAAATTCTTATCTAAGCCTATTCTTTCGGCAACTTCAAATGCATAACTGGAACCCGGTAAACCTTGTCTGAATCTGTAAGTCGGCTTTAATTCAACTGTGTCGAATTCCATGGAAGCATTTTGAAAATCTTCAACTTCATTTGCTAATACCTTCAAATTACCATGATGAGTTGATGCTAAAACAACTGATTTCTTTTCGCTCAGTTTTTTTAGAACCGCACTAGCCAATGCGGCACCTTCCGAAGGATCGGTCCCGGTACCCAATTCATCCAGTAATACCAAAGTGTTTTCATCGGCTTCATCAATAATAGTTTTAATATTCGATAAGTGAGAACTGAAGGTAGATAAATCATCTTCAATTGATTGCTTATCCCCGATATCAATAAGTACTTTGTTAAAGAAATGAAGATTCGAATCCGGGTCCGCACAAATATGAATACCCGCTGAAGCAAGAATATTTTGCAAACCAAAATTCTTCAAAACAACCGTCTTTCCACCGGCATTCGGACCTGTTATAATTATTACCCTTTGATCTTTAATTTCTATACTCATCGGGATTGTTTTGTCCCTTCCCAATTTTTTTAATAGAACAGGATGCCGGGCATTCATCAACCGGATAGCTTCGTTACCATTGAATGATGGCATTGAACCTACTATTTCTGTAGAGTACTTTGCATTTGCAAAAATTTCATCAATTGAAATTAAAGCATTATATGCTTTTAATAGGTCGGTGCTAACCTCCCGGATTTTGGCGGTCAGTCTTTTAAGTATTCTTTCTATTTCCCTCTTCTCGGCAAATTTCAGAGATAAAATATCATTGTTCAATTCTAAAGTTTCTTCCGGTTCAATGTAAACGGTTTGACCGGTAGCGGACTCCGAGTGAACGAACCCTCTTACATGTCTTTTATGTTCTGCCTTTACGGGAAGCACGATTCTTCCGTCTCTTTGGGTTGTATATTCTTCTTGAACCAGCATTGATTCGGATAATTTTTTAAGCAATCTGGCAACCACCGAACGAAGAACGTCTTGTTTATCTTTTATCTCCCTTCGTATAGTACGTAATTCTTTTGAGGCAGAATCTTTGATTTCACCAGAAGGAGTAAAAACACCGGAAAGATGATTTTCAAAATTTTTATCCACAAATAGATCCGGACTGAATTTAGCCCTTATTTTACTTTCCCATTCGAGGGATTTGAAAAAGGAAAATGTTTTGCGTGATACTTTGGCTAAATTTAATACTTCTCTAATTTCTTCCTGGCTAAGTAAACTATTTTCTATTCTACTTTTATAAATTATTTCCGACAATTCGGGAAGATAGGAAATAGGAGGAATGTCTCTTTCAATCAAAATTTCTTTGGCTTCGGTTATGAGGCTTCCCTTTTCCATCGCATCTTTTTCCGAACCGAACGGTTTAGACGCTAAGACCAACTCCTTTCCGCCTTCAGTCATGCAATAGTGTGCAATGTAGTTCAATACTTTATCGAACTCAAGTTGTTCCAATACCGAATTAGATATAAAACTATTCATTATCGAGGTAATTGTTCAAAAAACTTTTGGTTTCCGAATCTTTGCCCATAATCAAATCAACTGTCATGGGAATTACATCATGAACCGATGAATAAAGTACGGATTCATTTCTGTCTTTTTCAGATGGAAAATTAAAAATGGCAAGTAATATTAAGATGGCAGAGACGAAGAAAATCATTTGTACCAAACCGGAAATTCCGCCTAATAACTGGTTAACAAAACGGTTAACTTTATCGACTGGATGAAGCACTCTTTTTAGGATTGCAACAATTAAGATAGCCACAAAAAATATAATAATTCCACCGATGGTTTTTGCAAGTGCAAAATCATTATTAAAGAAAGGTTGAAGGAAATTACCGGCGGTGTCGGCAAATTCGAATGCAAGTCCGATTGAAACAATAAATCCCAAAAGACCGATTATTTTACGAACAAGACCGTCTTTGTAACCGAGTATAAATCCGATCAGAAGAAAACCGAGTATTATATAATCAACGAAATTCAACTTAGCTTAATATTTTTTCCACTGCTTCCTTTACAGTCTTACCGTCTGTTTGACCTTTCAGTTTCTGAATTGCAGCCGGCATCAATTTGGGAAAATCAGCTTTTGTTGACGCACCCAATTCATCTGCAAGTTTCTTTACTTCTTCAAGAACTTCTTCGGGAGTCAATTGTTTGGGCAAATATGATTGAATCACTTCAAGTTCGGCTTTTTCTTTTTCAACCAGGTCATTCCTGCCTGCTTTTTCGAACTGTTCAATAGATTCTTTTCTTTTCTTTACAGCAGAAGTCAATAATTGAATTTCATGCTCAGGCTTTATCTCATCAACTTTACCGCTTTTCTCCAATTCCAAAATGGATGCACGGATTGAACGGATGGCAGTAAGCTTAGCCTTATCACCCGATTTCATTGCGTTTTTTAAATCTTCGTTAATTTTTTCTTTCAAACCCATTACTCACCTCAAGCTATTCCCCAAAAAAAAAGGCAGGCCAAAAAAATCAACCTGCCCTTCTTCAAAATATTGATTAAGTTACATACCAGCCGACTTAAGCCGCGCCGAATAGTTAATTCTTCGGCAATCTGCTTTACGCAACTCCTGCTGGATGTCAGTCACAATACCCATGTCGGAATTTTTATCAACGCGCAAAGAAACGATAACGTTTGGAAGTTCAGTCCTTTTCTTATACATGATAGGTTTGATCTCTTCCATTTGAACGATATTATCGTTTAACTGGATACGCATATCATTACCGACCCAGATATAGGAAATTAATCTTTTATTTTCTATTTTTTCTATAGCTTCGGCCTCAGGCAATTTGAATTGCACGAGTACATCAACTTCCCTTAATGTGGTAGATACCATAAAAAAGAGTAGCAGCATGAATACGATATCCGGCATTGAGGAAGTCGGTATCTCTTGTTTGGTCGAAGCTCTTTTCTTTTCAAATTTCATTTAATGTTCCTCTAATTATTTTTTTACTGTTTCAGGCTCTGCAATAGAAATAATTATAGGAATTTTTTCCCTAAGTTCTTTTGTTTCTTCCTCATCCAAGTCTTCTACTTTTTTGCCGAATCGTTTCATAGAATATTCTTCGCGAACCTGAGCATAAGCACCTTTAACTTGATCTAAGGCCTGAATGTAAAGGTTATAATTTGTTTTTCTATCGGTTTTAACAGATACAACCAATTTTTTATTCTTTGGTAGTTCTATTTTTTCGGTAATTCTGCTTATGAGAGTTTCCTTAATTTGAGGAATAGTAATTCTTTCCTTATTCAAAAGAACATCACCTTGCGCATTGATAAGCAATGCGGCAAGTCTGTCTTTCGAAAGAGGTTTGAATTCCCTTTCCTGTTCAGGAATATACTCCGGCAGAGTTAAACCGATACCCGTATCGACATCAATTACAGTAGCAACGAGGAAGAAAAGCAAAAGCAAGAAAGCTATATCCGCCATAGAACCGTTAGGGATCTCAGCTTCTCTTAATTTCCGCTTTTTTAATTTTACCATTTTCTATCTTCTCAATTTTATTGGTTAATTATTTTTTCTTCAATTCGTAAAGAGCGTCAATCAATTCGATTGAACTCTCTTCCATATCTGCTACCAATCTGTCGATTCTGTTAATGAAATAATTATAGAACACTTGAAGAATCATAGCAACGATAAGTCCGAAAAGTGTAGTTAACAATGCAACGGAAATACCACTAGCAACGATTCCGGGAGAGATCTGTGCAGCTTCTGCAATAGCGTCGAATGCTTGAATCATACCTTGTACAGTACCGGTAAATCCGAGCATAGGAGCAAGTGTAATAAATGTCGAAATCCAAATAAGACCTCTTTCAAGGAATCCCATTTCGATTGCGCCATAAGCCATAATAGCTTTTTCAGCAGCTTCAATACCTTCGTCTGCACGAAGTAAACCAGCATGGAAAACAGAAGCGATAGAACCACGGCTGTTTTCGCAAACTTCCATAGCTTTTTGAACACCGCCTTCTTCCAAAGCTTCTTTAACTTCTACAATAAATTTCTTTGTATTCATAGAAGCGCGAGATAATGTCCACAATCTTTCGAATGAGAAAGCCAAACCGATTACCAAGCAAGCCAAGATTGGCCACATGAAACCGCCGCCCTGTTCGAATTTTGCTTGTAAGTAGCTCAATACACCTGCATCATCCGCTTGCGCAAGGATGGTTGTAAAGAATCCTATAATAGCTGTAATTTGCATGAGAGTAAACCTCCGAAATTATTTAATTGATTTCTAAATTTCTTAGTAAAATTTGTTTAAAATACGTCTTTCAACAATAACCAAATAGACTAAAAAAGTCAATAATAAATTACTCTGATGTCTATTTTGCTAAAATTGTACCGCGCAATTTAATAATATTACCTGATAAAATTCTATAATTTTTAAATATAGAGAAAATTAATTCCCCTATTTCCCCGGGAGACACCAATTGAGACTGATCGTCCATCCATTCCCTGTTTGCCGGGGTATCTAAAATAAAGGGTGCAATTGCGTTAATTCCAAATGATTTTGGGAATATTTCGCTGCTCAAAGATTGAACTAAATAATTTAATCCTGCCTTACTTAAATTATATGCTATCTTATTCTCTTCAAATGAAAATGAAGAAAAAGCAGATGTAAACAATAAAGAGCCGGTTGCCCCTTCAGGTACATTGGATAGAAAATATTTAGAAATTAAGAATGCCGAATCCAGATTAAGTTTCATCATCTTTTCCCATTCGTTATAGGAAGTTTCTTTCAATGATTTTCCACCAAGGAAACCACCAATTGTACTAAATAAAAATATTTCATCACCCGGATTAAATTCAATCTTCTTGAATAATCCGTTCACTTCTTCCGGGTTTGTTGCGTCGGATAATTGTAACGAAATGATATTCTCCTTTGCAAATCCGGTTCCCCTTCTATCAACGACATATACCTTATCGAAATCTTTTTGAATTAGAACATCTGT
>CAZULK010000026.1:0-26710 GCA_964621225.1 uncultured Melioribacteraceae bacterium
CCCCTTCCCCTCGCCGAGGGGAAGGGGCTTGCGTAATCTTTAATTACTGCGGATTTTAAAGGGGATGGGGTGGAAAACTAAAACCTTTGAAATGATAAAAAGGAGGCAAGAACAATCCCACCGGGGAAGGCATTCTCCCCCGGTGGTAATAAATTATTTTAATATTATCATTTTCTTTGCATCTACCAAACTACCGGATGTTAATCTATAGATATAAACTCCACTTGATAATTCTGATGCATCAAACTGTACTTCGTAATTACCTGAAGATTGTCTTTCGTTTACCAGCGTAGCAACTTCCCTTCCCAGTAAATCGTATACCTTTAACGTAACAAATCCATTCTTAGGTAATTGGTATTGTATGATAGTAGCCGGATTAAACGGATTCGGGTAATTTTGATATAATTCGAAGTCTCTTACAATTTCATCTTCGTCATTTACGGATGTAACATTCTCAAATACAAAATCGGCAAAAACCGGAAGGTGATCGGATGCAAAGGTTAATGCATTTGCAATAGTTGAACTTACCACTCCATTCGAGCCGGAATTTAACTGTTGGTTAAAGTGATTGCCGTCATTACCATAAGCTGTATAAGAATCGGGTACATAATCAATTCCACCCGGACTATCGATAAATGGTGAAACGAGAATAAAATCGAATCTATCGTCCAGTCCTCCGGTTACTCCACCATCAGAGTAGGAGTTGGTCCTTGTGGATTGTGTGTGCAACCATGAGAAAGATGAATTATTATGCCACGAACCTGGAGCATCAATCGGATCAATAAAATATCCCGGGCCGGATGTATCTAACAATCTTTGATACGCAGGTTCACTTGAGCCATAAAGATTAAAATCTCCCAAAGCAATATAATAAGTTCCTTGAGGTAAATAATCTGTTATTGCCCTAACCTTGTTTACTTCGTTTAATCTCTTTTGTTCGTTCGACGAACCTGAGCTTGCTTTCAGATGCATTGAAAAGATCAATAAGGTATCGGTTCCACCGTCGTGAACCATTTTGAATTCCATTATATTCCGTAAATCGGTTGGAATAATTTTATACCCCACAAAATCGAATTTCGAATCTTTGTAAAAAATTGCGTGATCCGTATCCGGTCCGTTGATAAAAGTTCCCGCTTTATAATCACTCGATAATATTGAATTCAAAACTAAGTCTACCCCACCTTGTGTTTCCATTTCTTGACATACGAGAATATCGGGGTCCACACTTTCGATTACTGTTTTTAAGTATGTCGTTCTATTTCCATCGGATTCCGAAAATTTAAGGAAATTATAGGTCATTACACGCACTGTATCTTGTGCATTCAAAATACCTGAAATAAGTATAAGTATCGTAATAAGTTTTTTCATTAGTCTATCTCTGTTGATAATATAAATCTTAATATTCTGTTATTTTCCGTATCGGCAACGTATAATATTCTGTCGTGATAAGCAACCGCATGTGGTGAATTAAACACATCAGGCCCGCCAAAAGATTCCATTTCGTCGCCAAAAGAATTAAATTTAAATATGCTATCCTTTTCCGCATCGGCAACGAAAATGTTGTTTTTGTCATCCAAACAAGCATCTTCAGGCTGACCGAATTTATTCACTTTCATCATATCAACGGTAAATGGTTCCAATCTACTTATGTAACCACTGAAAAGAGGAGTAACAATGTATTCCAACCACTGAGTTTTGAAAGAATTATTTTCTCCGGTTAATGTAACAATTATATCAATATTGTTTCTGTTGAATGAGGTCAAAGACGATATCCCGTTAGCAGAAACAACACCGCTTCCTTCCGGCTCAATCAAAGGGACCCTTCCTATCAATGTATCTTTTTTCGAACCGTCTGATAATTCTTTTAACTTGAAGATAAGAATCGAATTATCGGGATCAACCGGTGATGAGTTAACCGGACCTGTTCTGGCAACATAGAAGGAATTATCGTAAAAAGTTGTAACGCCGGTAAACTTTCTATCGGGACGTGCAAAATCAAATGACGTTTTGGGCAAAAGAGTATCAATCTTTGCAGATGCTAAGTCGTGATGTGAGTCGAATAAATGTATTTTAAACACTGCCGAATAAACTTGTCCTTCGTGAACCAATTCTCCGCAGACAATTAAATTCAAAAGATGATCTTGTGCAATTGCCACCGGTTTTTGAACGTACCTCGTTCCCAAAATTTCCCCTGCGAGATTCATCATCACAACTCTGTCGTTATCAGTATCGCATACATAAAGAAACGGTTCTTTACCGATAATTAAATCCTGAGGTTTGTTGAAGCCGGTCCAAACGGGGTTTTGTTGAATATAAATGGTATCACCCCCGATATTCCCGGGGTTACCCTTGGAGATTACCGGCATGTCGAATTTATCGGTACAATACCAAAATAATGAAGCTGTAATTAGAATAATTGCAATATGTAAACTCTTTTTCATCATAATTCAAATAAAATAGAAAATCTGTGTGATGATCCTAATCTTGTAAAATTCGCAAAAGCATAATCGAAAGTGACATCGGCAATTCCTAATGGAGCTTTAAGTCCGGCACCAAAGGTATAATTCTGTTCTTCCACGTTAAATTTCCATCCACCCCTTAAATAAAAAATATCTCGCCAAGAATACTCGCCTCCCACAGAAACATTCTCACTGTTATCATTCGGGTGATTCAATTGCACGGAAGTAGTAATTCTGTGAATATCAGTTTGATATGGTTCGAATGCAAATCCAATTCTGAACATGGTTGGAGGTGAAAAAGATTGCCAACTGCTTTTTTCCCTTTTACCAAATAATACAACTTTTCCGTCCGGGGCAAGTTCACCGCCAAAATTGGTGATGGCAACTGCAAATCTTGTGCTTCCTAAACCTGTCCAATAATATGTGCCTAAATCTATCATAACCCCGCGCATTTTCAGTTTGTCCAGGGTTTCTTCTATATATCTTACCGTTCCACCGAAACTAAACTGTGAAGTCATCTTTCTGCTGTATGTAAGAGCAATTGCTACATCTCCGAAAGTGAAATATTCTCCTGTGCCAAAAGGCATAACTTCAGTGGTTACGGGCATATCTTCCATGTGAAGAGCAGTAAGGGAAAGTCCTACTGCATCGTTGGAAGACAAATGATAAACAGCACCGACAAATTCATGTTTGATATCTACTAGCCATTCGTTATGCGAAAAGATTACCTGATTTCTATCATTTTGAACCAAACCTGCTGGATTCCAATAAAGAGCCGAAGCATCGTTGGCAACAGCAACAAATGCATCACCCATGGATGAGGCTCTACCGCCTACCCCGATTTTCAAAAATTGTGCGGTGGAAATTCCGGCTCTTTGTCCCCCCAGAGTGGGAAATAGCTGAGCATTACCCGTTTGAGTAAATACAAATAGCAGTAATAACAATATTTTTGTAATCGATTTCATTTAACTAAAACTTAACGCTAATACCAAATTTTATATTTCTTCTTGTTAAATACCTCGCCGGATTGAACGGATAAGGAGATAACGGCGCTTGCAAATCGGGATACAAAGGATCATTCCAGCTTAAAGGCGTTGGATCACCGTACTCATAAGCCTTCCCGGTAGCAGGATTTATTATTGCACTATTCTTTGTATCCAATAAATTATTTATTTCCATAAAGACGGAGAATTTCGTACCTCCGAGAGTAAAGTACTTTTCAATATTCATATCGATATAAAACCAATTATCCCCGATAGCACCGTACCTGTTGGAGCGGTCGTATTCATATTCCGGCTTCCCATCAAGACTGTAACTTCCTGTGAAGTATGCCGGTGTGTATCTTTTACCGGATTGAAAGAATATACGTGAATAAATATTTATATCGTCCAATATTCCCGGGGCAAATCCGAATAAAGGTTTTCCTTTTTGTATATAAAAATTAGTCGTGACAAATGCTGTAATCGGTCTGTCCCAAGGCATGAATTGCTCTTTAATCGACTCATCCAAATCGCTCCTTAGAATCAGCACTCCTTCGTCAGCCGAAGAACTCTTTCCGGTTACAATTGAATAAGAGAAAGAAAGCATTCCGGTAAACCATTTACCTATTCTTTTCTTATACTCGAATTCCAATCCTCTGGAACGAGCGTAATCCAAATTTGCATAAGTTATAAACGATTGAGTTGCAAACCGGGCTGATTTAACTTTGGCGGTTCTGGTACGGATATAATCAAATATATCTTTGTAGTATGCAGTGATAGTCAAAACATCATTTTGACTGAACTGGGTTTTTAATCCTAGCTCGTACGCAACCGTTGTTTCAGGTTTAAGATTAGGATTTCCAAATCTCTGAAAAGATGATTGAGCATTTGCCGGGGATAATTTTGCATACACAAATTGTGGTCTCGGCCATTTGCTGAAATGTCCGTAACTGAAAAATAATATTTGATTATCAGTAACCGGATGGGAAATACCCAATCTCGGACTCAATCTGGCTTTAAAATATCTATTCCCGAACCATTTTATAGATTCATCTTTGTATCTGGTTCGTATTTCATCGGGGATTGTGATAACATCAGGATTATTCACAGCATCGTCAACATATTTTCCGGGGAACCAATAATCCAATCTCAATCCGAAATTAAGAATCATTCCCTCGAAATTCACATTATCCTGAGCATAGAAAGAACCCCTTGCCGGATGTACTTTGTATACATCATTGTTCAAACCGAATTCCCCTATCCATGGTTTGTAGATGTCAATAACTTGCATCTCCTGAAATACCATGTTGAATCCGGTTTTGAATTTATTCTTTTCATCAAAAAAGCTGGTTAAATCCCCTTTGAAAGATAATTCCTCTATGTAATGATCCCGCCAAGTGAACGGATTCCCAATGTCCCAAAATCCGTCACCGGGAATTACACCTATTGTATCCGCATCAGTATTGTAGTATTCAACCGGGAAGTTGGGAATATCTTTCGGCTCTTGATAATCGTACCAATACTTTCCGTTTGCATCGGCTCTTAAATTCGAAAAGAAGTGATTTATTTTGAACTCATAAAATGTTTTGCTGTTCAGAGTATGAGTCCAGCTCAAAGAATTGAATTTGTTATTATGAGTGAATGTGTTCGCATTGTCTAAAATGTGTTGGAATGAATACTGGTATCCAGGACTCGGTTCCACATATTCCAAATTCGATTGCAGAGACTGCGAGTTTTGGTTAATGTTAACAGATTGATTATAAGAATAAACCAATTTCATAGTAGGCGAAATTTTATAAGTTATTTTACCCAACCAAAACCAGCTGTTTTCCGCTCTCGGGGCAAACCGGGTTCCATAAAATGTTGAAGAATATAATTGCTCGGCTGTTGGTTTATAATACCCTTGCGTAATACCGTCGCTCATGCCTACATAAAAACTACCGAACAGAGATATTTCACCCGGAAGTTTTAATCCCAGTTGAGGGAGTAAGTACTTTGTTATCGGTTCGGGCCCACTTAGATTAGCTTCAACAATATCAATATTAAAAACATTATAAGAATCTCTGTTGCCAAAATTATCCCTCTTGTAAGATAAAGCACCTCTGTATCTATCTCCGCCTTCCCTGGTCTTAACGTTAACAATTCCGGACGTAGCTTGACCGAATTCTGCGTTAAATCCACCTGTAATAACTTCTACTTCTTCTATCGCATTGGCACTTAATTGTAAGCCGAATCCGGTTCCTGCCAGTGGATCCTGTACGGAAACCCCATCAAGTAAAAATGCATTTTCGTATGATCTTCCGCCTCGAATGTGAATTTCGTTATCGGATTTTACAACACCTGCGGTTTGTGTCACAACGTCTTTAATATCTTCAACCACTGCCATCTCAATCTCTTCTTTTGAAATAGCTTTAATGCTCTGGGTTTCCTCAACATCAACCAATGGTTTATCACCGACTACAACCACATCTTGATCCAATGTAAGAACTGTTTCTTCGAGTTTCGTATCAAGATTCAATGTTTTATTAGCTTCAACTTTTATTCCTGTGTATCTAACGGTTTTGAAACCGATTAATGAAACTTCAACAATGTAAGTACCCGGAGAAATGTTCGATATCTGAAATTTACCGTCGAAATCAGTTGCGGCGCCATAATAGGTTCCTTTCAATAAAATATTAACACCAGGCAATGGTTCTCCGGTGGAGGCTTCTGTTACAACTCCCACAATCTTTCCTCTTCCCTGCGCAAACAGAGTAACGGAAAAAATTACCAGCATTAATAATATTTTATTGAAAATCCTCATGGTAATAATCCAAAATCTTCGAATAAAACTTTATTGAGTAGTTTAACTACGTTACCAGGGTATCCTTCGGCTTTATTCAAAGGAATACCGATAAAAAATAATTTATTATCCTTACTCTTGAATCCAATCACATCGTTTCCGCTTATTTGCGGACTGATTAAATGATAAATAACATCGGCACTTGAAGACGAAGGATAAAAAGTGCGCATAATGAAAAGTGGCAACTGAGTTTTAAGATTTGGATACCCTGTTATATTGCTATCTTGAGCAACTTCTGCTCCACCGATAACTGAAGTCACAAACTTCGAATCGGTAGAATCAATCGGTAAAAAGCTTCTTAACTGATCTTGATCTACAAAACGGGGTAATTGGAACGACAAGGCTGCCTTTCCTCCGGCATTCAAATAATTTTGAATGCTCACAGATGCTAATTCCAAATTCGGTTCATTGTCGGAATACCAGTAAATAGCATCGAACAATTTAATCGTTTCCAAAAATGTAATGGATTCGTATGGAATTGTAAATTCGTGAAGATTCCAGACGTCATATTTCCCTTTTAAGTTTCCGTTATCCAAACTATCAAATTTTTCGGAATAAAAAGATGATGAATTATCAGATGTTATATAATCATCGATAACAAGCAAATTTCCTTTTGGTTTTTTCACAAACCAATGTGCAGATGTATCCGGTAATTGAATGAATGGACTCTTTGCACCCGAAATATCTTCTGCTTGAATATAGATAACATTATTATCGTTGAATTTCAATCCGGGTATTTTTACACTTGCCGGATTATTATGATCACCATTGATATAAATATCCATTTCCGGTTCAGCCGAGTCGAACTGATCGGTTCTAATCGTTACTAATGAAATTGCCCCGTCAATTGCTACGGAATTATTAGTATCATTCAAAGCAATATTAATTTGTTTTATCGTTTCAATTCCGTCGATATCATCAGATATCCATCCGAAAGTCATCACCGGGAAAGATGTATCGGGCAATGTAGAGAGTTCGCTCCATTCCAAAGTTGGCGGAGAATTTTTTATGGGGAATGCCTGAGTAGCCGGAGTTTCGTCAATTGCTCCAATATCGTAATATGGCTCGCCGGAATCATATTTGCCGTTATTGTTTTGATCAATAAACGGTTCAGGACCAAGATTCAAATTTCCCCTTACAATAGAATCATCATATTTACTGTTTCCGTAATTGTCTACAGCAGCAACGGAAAAACTGAATGTCGTATCGTTGGCTCCGATTTTAAGTGTAAATGTAGAATCGTTTTTGGTTGTGAAAGACCAATTTACACCATCCCAACTGAAATAATAACCTACAACAAGCCCGTCGGGATCATCACCCCACCAGGAAACATTCAACTTACTCAACTGCTGAGCTATTGTTGAATCCGGGAAAAGAAAAAGTTTCGTTTCCGGTGGTCTGTTGCCAATCGGACTATCGGTTAATTTCTCTTTACAAGAGAATAAAATTGCCGCAACGAGAATAATAAGTAATATTTTAATTTCTATTTTAATCCAATTCATAGACAATGGGCAGCCCATGCCGGGCTGCCGTTAAATTATTTCATCAACATCATCTTTTTGGTTACAACATTATTTCCGGCTTGAATTCTGTAAATATATAAACCGGAAGAAAGATTGCCGCTTCCGAATTTTACAGTATAAGTTCCGGCTCTCATTTCTGTATTCATCAAAGTCGCAACTTCGCGTCCCAATACATCAAATACTTTTATACTAACATGTTCGGCATTCGGGATGCTAAACTTAATGTTAGTGGTCGGATTAAACGGATTGGGATAATTCTGGAATACTTCAAATTTAACCGGAATGTTTTCATCTTCAACATCGGATACATAACCTTCGAAATCATCATTATTTCTCGGGTTAAGTTTGTAATTACCAAATGAGTAATGTAATATTCCTTTCAACGCTGTAAATGTATCGCCCGTGTTAATAACGATTAAACTTGGTTGTGAACCGTTACCGTAATCGTGATTTCCGTCTTCGGTTTCCACACGGGTTTCTCCACTACCATCGTCAACAAGCATTTCACCGAAATTTCTATTACCGTCTGCATTGTAATTGCTAACGGTAACGTTTTCATATTTAATAAGAACGCTTTCCCATTGTTCTGCATCCACTGTACCGCCGGAATTAAGATCAATTGTTCCGGTTGCAACAACTGATGGTTCCGGTAAAGGATTACCACTTGAGTTAACCGTAATTGAAACGCCTTGGTCGAGTGTTCCCAATCTGGTAACACCAAAGTTTTCGTTTACAATACCGGTTACTGTTACGTGATCTCCTTTTTTAACATTATCGGCTTCGGTTCCGAAAATTCTGATTCCACTCCAAGGACCAACACCGTCTTGAATATAAACCATAGTTCCAAAGTCGCTTGTATCTGCAGTAACAATACCACTTACAGTTACTTCGTAACCATTGTATGCACTGTAACCTGATCCAAACGGTGAATATTGAACGTCTTGAATTCTTAAATCTCTATTCAGTACAAAGAAGAAATATCTGTTTGATGCAGTATCAACCGGATTGTAGGATACCTGACCGAAATTATCTTCCGCTTTAATGAAATAGTCAACGAAAGCAGAATCGGCATTAATTCCCGGAATGAGAGCGGTAAAAATTGTATCGTTTGCCGCATCTTGTGTCATTTGGACTTCTTGATATGCTCCTTCGTTAACTCTATAAACCAAAGTAGCCGATGCAACTGTTCCGTCCAAATCAACTATTCTACTGCTGATAGTTACATCCTGATTTGGAGCAACGGCAACCACATCCCTTTCGATATTCGAAATAGTTGGCGGAGTGGAACCTATTTTAATGTCACCGGGATATAAAGGAACAATGTAATATCCGTCGGTTCTTGTGTTAATAACACCTCTTATATATTCCAGAGTTGCACCATCGTTCGGTGGTTCGTAATCTGTTAATCCGGAAAGTCTGTGACCTCTGAGAGTAAAATACCCGGATTGGTCATACATGAACATATAATTTCCGTTCTCATCATTTATTCTGAACGTTCCGTTACCGGTATTTCTATCGGAAGTAAAAACATTATTTATTTGAACATACATATGTTCATATTTTTCCGATTGCAGAATTAACTGTCCGTCATTCATAAAATCGGAGATTGATAATTGAATCGGTTCCGGTCTTTTCGGTAATTGATCCAACACCAAAACCGGTTGAATAGGATCCAATAAAACTGAAAATTGTGTCGTGGTATAAAATTCTTCCACGATTCCGGTAACTTGAATAACCTGTGCGGTATCAACCAAATCGAAAAATGTATTTTGATTAGTTCCGGTAGTATCATGTTGAATTACATTCATTCCACCCCAAACTTGTCCGGAAGTATCTTGAATATAAGCCACCCATCTACCACCTGCCCAAATGATTGGACGTCTGTCGGTTTGTGGATCGACCAGCGTACTGGTAAGAGTAACACCGGTAATAGTTACTGTATCCCCCAACATAGGTGAAGGGGCATCACCGTTTGCAATAACGGAATCTTCCAAAAATTGGATATCCATTATTGTAACCTGAGGAAACTGTTGAGCCATTAAGCTCATTCCCACAAGTAAAAATATTATTGTAAAAAACTTCTTCATAGTTTGCTCCTGTTATTTTATTACTAAAAATTTCCCCAATTTTATATTTCCGTTGGATAAATCCTTAACGGAAAATAAATATAATCCTGTAGCAATAGCTTGATCACTGTCGGTAATCAAATCCCAAGCATGTTCCCCGCCGCTCATCACTTGATCGCCGGCTTTGGAAAATGTTTGGAACCATCTGATATCACTACCGTTGGAATTTTGATCGTGATAAATTCTTTTAACTATATCTCCTGAAAGAGTATAAATGGTAATCTCGCATTCCGCGGGTAAATTATAAAAATAAATTTTGCGCAATCTTTCCGAATTGCCATCCCAATATGCACCGCCGTAATAGGGATTGGGATAAACGCCAACCTTCACTTCATCCTTTGATGTTGGTGGTGTACCCGGAATTATCCTTGTTGCACCCGCAAGAGAAGAAGATTCCAAACTTGTCAATCCGTTTGCAGCATCTCCCCTGTCGAATGCAGTTACAGAATAAACATATTGCCAACCGTTTAGTAGATTGTCTATTTCAAATTTGTAATAGTATTTTGTAGTATCATCAGCAAATACTTTCGGTTCAGCAAGTCGAATAAAATCGAATCCGGTATTGTAACCAATATTATTATTGGCAGAATCAAATTCCGCAACCTTTACGAATGATTCGAGAAGGTTTTGGGATTCGGTTAAATCAAATCCCGTGTTTGTTCTGTAAATCCGGTATCCTTCAAAATCTTTCTCACCAGAGATTGGATCAACAGATTCCTCTGCCCTTCTGTCCCAGTATATCTCAACTTTTCTATCCGATGGAACAACTTTAACCAAAGGTGTCAATGGAGGAGAAGGAAGAATAAACCGGGTTATTTTACCGTCACCATCCGCATCTTCTCCGGGATCCAAGATTCCATTTCCGTTTCTGTCCTCTCCGTTGTAAGCTCTTAATGCCCAAGTTGCGTTATTATATAAATTCGTTTTTTGAATTTCAGTATCCAGCGATGGCAAATCGGGACCAAATTTTTTAGCGGCAACTATTGCAAATGCAATTTCTATTGAATCCCCCGGAGCCAATGATTTTATAGCTCCTGCGGTAATAAGCATGGACCTGTTACTTGGCTGTTTTAATACATTCGGGTCAATGCCTTCGCCCCATTTATTATTTCCACCGAAATAACCTTCCATTTTTCTGTATCTTTGAACATCATTCGTGGGAGAGAAGAAATTTTGATCATCCGTATTTCTGAATTGCCAACTGACAAAGTTTACATCATTATAATTTTTACTGGCACCTAAAAATTGAATACCTATATAACTATCCGTAAAACCAACATCACCGGTTGCATCGAACTCATAAGCAATTTTCAAAGAATCGTTGTAACCGTTTCCTCCTTTATTAAAGAACGAGCCTCCGGTTCGGGGTGATGTAATGTTTGTATTCCTTACAACTGCGTCTGTCCACAAACCAATGTATAAAGAATCTATATACCTGGTTCCTTTGTTTTTGATTACATAATTGTTGATTACAAAAAAATCGGCAAAAGGAAAATTCCAAGCATAACTTTCTTGATGAACAACCAAACCAAGCGGAACATGATCTACAATTAATTCACCGTTACTCAATGTCCGGTTCGTGTCGGTGTAATCCATCACAAAATCTTGATGAGATACAGCATACGGGGAGAAAAACTTGGAATTAATCAATGAAGATCTCTCCACAACACGGCTACCCGGTTCATTTGTGAATTCAAATCCTCCTCCTCTATTCGAAACAGAAGAAGCATCGACAGCACCGGTTGTAACAAAAGGACCGGATTTGCCGGCTCCCGTTGAATCGTTAGCTAAAAATCCGCCAACCCATAATCCACCGTCGAAAATATGTTCTATTCCACTGCCTAAAGGAAATTCGCATGAAGGTTGTTCCGGCCAGAGTGAAAATCCATGTCCATAAGTGCCGAAATTGGTTATCGTCAGACCTATATTTCCAACATTGGTATACTTAGAGTTGTCGTCGTCAGTAGATTTTTGAATAAATCTTTGAGACGATTGACCCAACAAAGAGGAAACAAAAAATACAGTATAAATAATTAAAAAGGATTTTCTCATCTATAAATTCTACCGATTGAGGATTGAAAAATAAACAATTTGATTTAAAATGAAAATGATAAATGAAATAATTCAAATAAATAATTTACTATTTTTTTATTAGTGGGATAATTGGGATGTAAATCTGAAATATTTTTATTAAGGAATGCAATTTTTCGAAGGGAGTAATAAAAAAAGCGGGGCCGAACCCCGCTTTTTAATTTATTTAACTTCCCAGGTATTGGCCGAGAACAATAATCTTTCAAGATCGCCTTTACCTTTTTTCTTCTGTACTTCTTCAATTTGACGAGTTACTTCTTCGTCATAAGTCGGTCTTTCAATTGAACGGAAAATACCGATCGGAGTAGGAAGACCCGGATGTTCCTGTAAGTGGGCTAAAATGAAAGCTCTAATCGGATTTTCATCATAAACGTCATGAATCCAAAGGTCTTTTTCGTCAATATTTTCCTCTTTCAAGTTAACTACTTTTGGTTCAAAACCGTCAAGAATAACAGCTTTGTCTTTTTCTTTTCCAAAGATGAGAGGCTTTCCGTGTTCCAAAACAACAACATTTTCCTCTTTCACACCTTTTTCGGTAAGAGGTCTATAAGCGCCGTCATTAAAGATATTACAGTTCTGATATACTTCAATAAATGAAATACCTTTATGAGCAGCTGCAGCTTTAATCATTTCCTGTAGATGTTTTGGTTCCCTATCAATTGAACGGGCAACAAAAGTAGCTTCTGCACCCAATGCCATAGAAATAGGATTGAATGGATAATCAACACTTCCATACGGAGAAGATTTTGTAATCTTCCCTTTTTCGGAAGTCGGTGAATACTGCCCTTTCGTTAATCCGTAGATTCTATTATTAAATAGGATCATATTCAAATCAACATTCTTTCTACAAGCATGGATAAAATGATTTCCACCGATTGAAAGCAGATCACCGTCACCGGTTGCAACCCATACGGAAAGATCGGGATTGGCAACTTTTACTCCTGTAGCAATTGCGGGCGCTCTACCGTGAATTGAATGGAATCCGTAAGTATTCATATAATAAGGAAATCTACTGGAGCAACCGATACCGGAAATCCATGCTATTTTTTCTTTCGGAACACCAATATCCGGGAAACTCCTCTGAACCTGTGCGAGAATGGAGTAATCACCACAACCAGGGCACCATCTCACATCCTGATCACTGGCAAAATCTTTTGCCGTTAATTTAACTTCTTTTACATCTATATTATTCTGAGTCATTTCCGCCTCCGAGTAATTCAATTATCTTATTCTTAATATCATACGATTTCAAAGGTAATCCACGAACCACATTAAATTGAATAACATCAATCAAATATTCACTCTTAAGCAATTTTGCCAATTGCCCCAAGTTAATTTCCGGCACCAAAATCTTATCGTATTTCGATAAAATTTCGCCAAGATTTTTGGGGAAAGGATTGATATAATTCAAATGAGTCTGGGCTACTTTGTAACCTTCTTTTCTAGCTTTAACAACAGCTTCTTTTATTGAGCCGTAAGTACCGCCCCAACCAATAACGAGCAATTCGGCATCTTCGTCACCTTCAACCTCTTGCAAAGGAATATCGTTTTGAACATTCTTTACTTTCTGTGCTCTCAGGTGAACCATATGGTCGTGGTTGTCGGGATCGTAAGAAACATTTCCTGTAATATCTTGTTTTTCCAGACCACCAATTCTATGCTCTAAGCCGGGAGTACCGGGAATTGCCCAAGGACGGGCAAGATTTTCATCTCTTTGATATGGTTGGAATCCTTCCGGATCGGTATGATACTTAACTTCAATTTTAGGTAACTCATCTGCATGAGGAACTCTCCAAGGTTCGGAACCATTGGCAATATAACCGTCTGTTAATAACAGAACCGGAGTCATATATTTTAGAGCTATTCTTGAAGCTTCTATAGCAAAGTGGAAACAATTACTAGGAGTGGAAGCAGCTATTACAGGCATCGGCGATTCTCCATGACGTCCGTACATTGCCTGCAGTAAATCAGCCTGCTCTGTTTTAGTAGGCAAACCGGTTGAAGGACCGCCACGCTGAACATCAATAATTACTAATGGTAATTCGGTTATTACTGCCAATCCGGCTGCTTCTGTCTTAAGTGCCAAGCCCGGGCCAGAAGTAGTTGTAATAGCTAAATTTCCTGCGTAAGCAGCACCAATAGCAGACGAAATACCGGCTATTTCATCTTCGGCTTGGAATGTTTTAACTCCGAAATCTTTATACTTACTTAGAAAATGAAGTATATCGGAGGCCGGGGTGATTGGATAAGAACCCAAGAACAAAGGCAATCCGCTTACTTGCGAAGCAGCGATAAAACCAAGAGCAGTAGCTTCATTTCCTGAAATACTTCTGTATACTCCGGGTTTAAGTGAAGCAGGTTTAACTTTATATCTTGCGGTAAATATCTCGGTAGTTTCACCAAAGTAATATCCGGCTTTCAAAGCCTTTTTATTTGCTTCCACCAATTCAGGTTTCTTAGCAAATTTCTTTTCCAACCATTCTTCGGTGGGTTCGAGAGGTCTGTTATATAACCAGTACATCAAACCAAGGGCAAATAAATTTTTACTCCTCTGAATATCTTTTACAGACAGCCCGGTATCTTTCAGCGCTTCTTGTGTCATTTTGGTAATTCTTACGCTGTAAACTGTATGACCGTCCAATTCTCCTGTATTCCTTGGATCTTCGTCAAAACCGGCCATCTTCAAATTTTTTGGCTCGAAAGCATCCTCGTTGAGTATAATTACCGCATCAGGTTTTACTTCCGGTAAATTTTTCTTTAACGCAGCAGGATTCATCGCTACCAATACATCTGCTCTATCGCCGGGTGTATAAACATCCGCCGAACCAAAATGCAATTGGAATCCACTCACACCGTAAATCGTTCCGGCGGGGGCGCGGATTTCTGCTGGATAATCGGGTAATGTTGCTAAATCGTTTCCTACAATCGCAGTCGTGTCACTAAATTGGGTTCCGGTTAACTGCATACCGTCGCCCGAGTCTCCGGCAAACCTAACGGTAACTTCTGAAAGTTCCCTTAGTTCTGTGTCTTTAGCCATTTTTTAACTCTCACTCTATCTATTTGTTTAACAATTAATTTATTATATAAAAGAAACTTAATTTTTCTATTTAACTTATTCAATTATTTTAGTGTATAAATCACTTGATTTTGTTCAAAATCTTCAAAAATTGATCTGCATCAACAAATCCGGTCAACCTTTCCGCTTCAATTCCTGAAGAATTATAAATTATTATCGTTGGCATTCCCAAAATGTTGAATTTTTTTCTGATTTTTTCAGTCCTGTCGGACATTGTTTTAGTCATATCAATTTTATATTTATCATAATTTTTCAATGCACTGATCACTCTTGGATCGCTGAAAGTGAACTTATCCAATTCCTTGCAAGGAATACACCAATCGGCATAGAAATCCATTATTACTTTATTTCCATTGCTCAAGGATTGTTCAAATTTAGTTTGTTCAAATTTAGTCCACTCGGGTGAACTCTCTTCTGTGGGAATGATAGTCCAAACGGACAAGCCCAAAACCAAAAGGGTAAAAACAATCTTGAAGTAAAAGAACCCTTTAACCTCGTTCCCGGTTTTATCAATAAACAGTAAATAGAGCGCTCCGATTATTCCGAAAACCGGTAAAGCATAAGTGGAAAATTCTTTCGGAAGTAACGGCTGAACAAAATAGATTGCCGCTGCAAAAAGTATCCATCCGAAAATATGTTTAACACCTTCCATCCAAACACCGGCATTCGGCAAACTTTTGATCTTGCCCGAAAAAATTGCAAGGAATAAATATGGCAATCCCAAGCCAATAGCCAAGAAAAAGAACATTAAAAATCCATAAAGAGCATCACCTTTTGCCGCAACTACAGTAACTAATCCAAGTACAAAAGGACCGATACACGGAGCGGCAACTATTCCCATTGTTAATCCCATAAAGAATGCACCGAAAGCACCGGATTTTGCACCTCCCGCTTTCATAACCCAACTATCGGGAAGCTTAAATTCGTAAACCCCGAATTGACTTAAAGCCAATGTAATAAAAACTATTACAATGAATCCTATAACATAGGGATTCTGTAAAAGAGAGCCGAATACGGCACCTGTCAATGAAGTAACCACTCCAACTATAGAGTATGTTAAAGCAATTCCTAAAACGTATAATAATCCTAGCATTGCCAATCTTTTAGTACTACCTTCGCTTTGTCCGCCAAAATATCCGATAGTAATAGGAATAAGAGGATAGACGCATGGAGTTAAATTCAATGCTAAACCGCCAAGGAATACAAAAAGCAAGCTAAAAAAGAGTCCGCTGCTTTCCAGAATATCGGCTAAACTACTTTCCTCCGGTTGATTTTCAATTTTTTCCTCAAATACGATACCTGCAAATTTATCGGAATTAATTTCCATTATTCCTTGTGACTGGTCAACCACTTGCACTCTAAGAGTATCGCTTATTTCATTCGGAGGGAGACATGAAGAATTATTACATGCCTGATATCCCAATGTAACAATAAGTTCATATTCCCCAGGTTGAATATCTGAGGGAATTTCAATTTTTCCGCCAATTTTAAATTCCCCTTCGAATACAGATACCGGAACATCGGAGAATTCAAAATTCAAATCTTCCGCTTCCGGAAAAATCACTTTGGTAAGTTTAAACGGTTCATTCACCTTTACTTCAGAGGCAATCAAAAAATCTTCCTTAGGCGTATTGGAATTAATATGCCATCCTTCTTTTACGCTAACATCAAGAGCTAACTTTACCTCGCTCGAAGAATAAACTTTGTCGTATGATAAATATGATTCAAGTTGAATTAAATCTTTCGGACCAAAGAACTGGGCAAATGAATTTGTACTGACAATAAAAGCTAAAATTCCGATTATCGAGAATAACTTTTTCATTAATAAATTCTCCTCCACTTCTGTACTATGGGATATCTTCTTCCGTAACCGAATGCTTTTTTAGAAACTCTAAGAACCGGTGCGGCTTGTTTCCTCTTAAATTCATTGGCATCAACCAATCGTAAAATTCTTCTAACCGTTTCCGGTTCGCCAAGAGCATCAACAATTTCATTAAATTCTTTATAGTCCTCTAAATACATCATTAAAATCTTATCGAGAAATTCATAAGGTGGAAGCGAATCCTGATCTGTTTGATTAGGACGGAGTTCTGCACTGGGAGCTTTTTCAATAATTTCGTGAGGAATTATTTCGCCGTTCCGGTTAATATAATTGGCAAGCTTGTATACTTGTGTTTTATACACATCAGCAATCACTCCCAAGGCTCCGTTCATATCCCCATAAAGGGTTGCATAACCACATGCAACTTCGGATTTATTTCCGGTTGTACACAACAAGTAATTAAACTTATTTGAGATTGCCATCAAATAAAGCCCCCTGATCCTGGACTGAATATTTTCCTCTGCAACATTCTCAGGTGCATCACCAAAAACTGGTTTCAATTGCTTAAGAATTTCATCGAATACCGGCTGTATGGAAACAGTATCATATTTAATTCCAAGATTTTGAATTAACTTCAAGGAATCGTCAATACTCCCCTTGCTTGAATATTTAGAAGGCATTAAAACAACGTGAACATTTTCTTTACCGAATGCTTGCACAGCAAGATAAGTTACGAGGGCTGAATCGATACCACCACTGAGCCCTATTAAGGCTTTTGTAAATCCGGTTTTTTCCGCATAATCCCTTAAACCCAATATCAAAGCAGAATGTACTTCTTCCTCGAAAGAAGCCTCAATGTTATTAACGGGATCATTATCATTTTCGGTATCGAACACAAAGAAATCTTCTTCGTAAGCTTTACCTAATTTAACCAATTTGCCTTCTTTATTAAAGCACATGCTGCCGCCGTCGAAGATCAAATCGGTTTGAGCACCTACACAACAAACATAAGCCAAAGGAAGATTATCTTTTCTGCAAAGAGTGGATAACATTTCGAAACGTTCCATCCTTCTTCCGTAAGCATAAGGGCTGGCGGAAATATTGATTAATACGGTAGCCCCTTTGTCTTCCAATCTTTGCACGGGATCTATTAAATACCTTCTCTTCTTCCAATAATCTGCATCATTCCAAATATCTTCGCAGATAGAGATACCTAATAATTCACCTTTAAATTCATGGACATAAATTTCTTTTGCAGGTTCAAAATAACGGACTTCATCAAAAACATCGTAATTCGGCAATAGAGTCTTTTTCTGAACAAACTGAATTTTACCGTCATAGCAAAGGAGAGCAACATTATAAATTCCCGTTCCCACTTTATCGAATTCTTCCCAAATGGAACCAAAGATCAATCCTGTTTCTGCAACTGTTTGGGAAGCAATTTCTTCGCTCATTCTAGCAACAGAATCTCGAAATTCTCTTTTCTCGATTAAATCCAGTGGAGGGTATCCGCATACTGCTAATTCGGGGAAGATTGCGAGGTCAGCTCCTTCATCAACCGCTTTCCTGTAACCGCTTAGTATTTTATCTCTATTGCCTTCAATATCCCCAATTATAGGGTTAATCTGGCAGAGTGCAATTTTCATTTAAGCTATAAAACAATTCAATTATTTTTTAAGTCGTCAAAAATATCGAAATTATTCTATTTAACAAACAAAAATCGAACGTAGGCACTAATTTTAGACTAAGCGAAGAACAAATTGCAAAATCCTTCGTCTTAAGTGATGCAAACCGGAGGTGAAAATGAAAAAATTATATCGATCCAGAAAAAATAAAGTACTTGGCGGAGTCTGCGGAGGATTGGGCGATTACTTTGATATCGACCCGGTTCTAATAAGAATAATTTTTGCTGTTGCTCTCATATTCCATGGATTTGGCGTTCTGGCTTATATAATCATGTGGATAATTGTTCCTGAGGAACCATTTATTTTTCCCGGAACGAGCGGAGAATCGGATTCATTCAACGAAAACATAAAACCGGAAACCGATCCTCAATCATTTACCCCAACTCAATCGAATGATACCGGACGGATGGTTGCTGGAATATTTTTAATTGCTTTCGGACTATTATTTTTGTCTCACAAATATTTGATGTTTTTCCATATTACCGACATTCTTCCGTTTGCATTGGTTGTGTTGGGAGTGTTGTTAATTATAAATTCGTTTAAGAGGTAAGTGATGAAAACGAAACAATTATTCTGGGGCTTTATATTTATAACTATTGGTTTTCTCTCCCTTTCGATAAAATATGATTGGGTATATATCAACTTTGATATGCTTACCGATCTATGGCCGGTCATTTTTATTCTTGGTGGAATTATGGTCATCGCCAAAGATTCTAAACTACGACCTTTAATTGCAATACTATTCGGTATCGTAACGGCGGTTATTGTATTTTCTTTTGCTTATACTGCTTATCCCCATGAAGATGATTGGGATAAAGAGTTCATGGATTCTGATACTGAGCTTTCCTATGAATATAATGACCAATATAAATTTGCGGATCTAACCATCAATGGAGGCGTCGGAGAATTTTTGATTTCGGGAACCACCGAAGAATTGTACGAAGCATCTCCGAATGGAATTTTTCAATTATATGAAGTTGAAGTAGATAAAGAGGATAATACAGCACGAATTAACTTTGATTTGGGAGATAATGTAAATTTCGATACTGAAGTAAAAAACAAGTTGCATCTGAAATTAAACGAAGAACCGGTCTGGAGTTTTGAATTAAACCTTGGTGCGGCTAATTCCATGTTTAATTTGGAAGACTTTAAAGTGAAAAAAATTGATTTATCTACCGGCGCTACCAATACTGTTATAAAATTAGGCGACCGCCAGAAAAGAACAAATATTCATATTGAGATGGGTGCCGCTCATGTTGAATTGAAAATTCCTGAAGATGCCGGTTGCAGAGTAGTCTCGTCTTCGTTATTGGTGATAAAAGATCTTCCCGGATTTATCAAACAGTCGGATGGGAATTATGAAACTAAAAATTTTGAAGACGCTAACCAGAAAGTTTTTGTAGATATCGAAGGTGGACTTGCTAATTTTGAGGTTGTGAGGTACTGATTTTTTACTTATTGACTTAAATTAAATTGAACTAAAAGTTTATTTAACCGAATCCTTCAATCTCTCCGCAATCCAAATTTTAATAATTGATTGCCTGGTTACGCCTAACCTTCTCGCTTCCATGTCAAGTGATTCTACCATCCATAAAGGAAAATCAACATTTACTCTCTTTTGATCCCTTTCAGGACGAATAGCATTCTCAACATCCAAATATTCACCGATATCTTCATTGTTATCGAATTTCCTGTCAAATTCTTCTGCTTTCATAAATTTCTTTTTCATATTTCCTTTGGATCCCAAAAATACTTTTCCAACAAAACATTTCCGTCTTTGTCGAACTCAACCCCTTCAGATTCGAGTAAATCGTGCATAAGATTTGGGTCCCCGAAATGAATTTTTCCCGTAAGTGCCCCAAACCGATTTACAACTCTGTGGCATGGCAGGTTCGAATGCTTAGCGGAATTCAAAGCCCAACCGACTGTGCGTGCGGCTGATTTTATCCCGCAGAACTCGGCAATAGCTCCGTAAGTTGTAACTTTACCATAGGGTATTCTGGCTACAACATCGTAAACTTTATCGAAGAAGTCGGAATTTTTACTCATGATTGAATTTGTATGATTTAGAAAAGAGGCAAGAATAATTCTTGCCCCAACTTAATTTTTTGAGTACATCAAAAGAAATTGTTTAATAAAATCATCAATTTCACCGTCCATAACTTTTTGTACATCGGAAGTTTCATGGTTTGTCCGGTGATCTTTAACCATATTGTAGGGATGAAATACATAAGAGCGGATTTGACTTCCCCACTCAATTTTCATTTTATTCTTTTCTATTTCATCCATCTCGGCTTCTTGTTTCTTCAATTCTTCTTGATATAACTTTGCTTTCAAAAGTTTGAGAGCATTAGTTTTATTCTGCAGCTGACTTCTTTCACTTTGGCAAGCGGCAACAATTCCGGTTGGAACGTGGGTAATTCTCACGGCGGTTTCCACTTTGTTCACATTCTGACCACCTTTACCACCTGAACGGAAAGTATCAATTTTAAGATCGGCTGGATTAATATCAATCTCAATAGAATCATCAACTTCAGGCATCACAAATACCGAAGCAAAAGATGTGTGTCTTCTTTTATTACTGTCGAAGGGAGAAATTCTAACCAAGCGGTGTACGCCAATTTCTGCCTTCAAATAACCGAATGCAAAATCACCTATAACTTCTATTGTTGCTGACTTTATTCCAGCGCCGTCACCATCAAGTCTGTCAAGCAGAGTCATTTTGAATCCGTTTCTTTCTCCCCAACGGAAATACATTCTCATCAACATTTCCGCCCAATCTTGTGCTTCCGTTCCACCTGCACCACTATGAATGGTAAGTATACAATTCCTCGCATCATCCTTACCCGAAAGCATACTCTTGAACTCGGCTTTGTCGAATTCAGATTTTAATTTATTCAATTCTCTTTCAACATCGGAAATGTATTGCTCATCATCTTCCATTTCGGCTATTTGAATAAATTCGTCCAGTTCATCTGCAGAGGATTTTAGTTTCTTGTAAATATCAACCCAGCTTTGAAGGAGTTTTATTTTTTGAAGTACGTTCTGAGCATTTTGTTGATCGTTCCAAAAATCGGATTCCTCCGATTTGGCTTGAAGGGATTCAATTTCTTTTATCTTCGCATCAACGTCAAAGATAACCTCGTAGATTTTCTATCTTTTCAACTAATTCACTTAATTCTTTTTTATATTCATCAAACATCGTTACCTCAATTTCAAAATTTAAGAGAGCAAAAATAGATAATTTTATTCATCAATTTCCAATTCCATTCTCAACAGCGCTGCAGCTAATGTTTTCCCTTGAGCATCATGTTTTAAGGAAACTGTTCCGCCTCCACCCAAAGTGTTGTGAAGCAAAAAGTTCAAGGCCTTTATATTCGGCAATTCAAATCTTTCTACCTCGCCTAAACAAATTCCTTCGAAATGCTTCTTAACTCTCTCTTCAGTTAAATATTTTTTAATGATTTCGTACCCTTTATCGTCGTAGGCAATTATACCTACGTTTGCGGCATCGCCTTTATCTCCGCTTCTTCCGTGACAAATATCTTTTAATTTTATTTTCATGATTATAACTCCAAAATTTCTACTTTCGGTTCAACTAAATTTTTTGGTATCAATGCCGGCCAGTAAGCAACAACGTCACTTGGTTTGGGCGCTCCGCCGGCAAATCCAGTTACACTCGGAGGTCCGGTCAATATCAATGGCGCAATCTCTCTACCGAATCTTTTTACAGAATTATAATCGTGAGAGCGAACAGCCACTCGGAGTACTACTTCGTTAATATCATCTTCATTTAAATCCTTTGACAATGGACCGTGACAAGAATCGAAACCGACAAATTCAGTTCTTATCTCATCGAATTCGAGTCCTAAATCTTCCAATCTTTGCTTCAATATTTTACCCGCTGTTTTTGCTTTGGTTAATGCTTGAGGCCAGGAATAGGTCAATGTACCCACTGCGGAATAACCATCAGCATAAGCGCAAGATACTTTATAGAATTCAGTTGCGGGAAATCCTTTTATACCGCTTACTTTAACTCTGTTCTCCCCTTCTTGGTTTAATTGAATTGATGTGAAGTCTGCTACACAATCGGGTGTGATATATTCCTTGGGGTCTCCAATTTCATAAACCAATTGTTCAGAAATTGTATCTACAGTTACTAATCCACCTAAGGATTCATGTTTGGTAATCACAAATTCCCCGTTGGGATAAGCTTCGCAAATTGGAAAACCGATGTTCGCCATGTCCGGAACATCTTCCCAATTCCCCAAAAAATTTCCTCCGGTAGCTTGAGCCCCGCATTCTAAAATATGTCCGGCAACAGTGCCTGCCGACATTAAATCAAAATTATCTTTTTCCCAACCAAATTCATAAATCATAGGTGCAAGTGTCAATCCGGTATCTGTTGTTCTTCCCGTAATTACAACGTCGGCACCTTTTTGTAATGCTTCTACAATGGGGAAAGCACCGAAATAAACATTAGCACTGAGCAATTCATCTTTAACCGGAATGATCGATTCGCCTGTTTCCATATTATTCAGTTCACATCCCGCATCGATAATTTCATCAATTCTATCCTTAATATTATCTCCCAAAACCACGGCTAATTTCAGATCTGTAATACCAACTTTTTTTGCAGATTCTATTACAGCCTTGGCGCAGGCAACCGGATTCACACCACCACCGTTAGTAATTACTTTAATCCCTTTTTCTTTACATATCGGTAAGATTCTTTCCATCAACGGTGGAATGTCGCGGGCATATCCCATTTCGGGATTTTTATTTTTTTGTTTTTGGAGTATAGACATTGTTACTTCGGCGAGATAATCCATCACCAAATAGTCTACATCTCCTTCTGTAACTTGCTTATACGGGGCTTCAATTAGATCTCCCCAAAAACCTTGTCCGGATGCAATTCTAATTTTTTCTTTCATCTTCTCTTCTTATTCTGTTAACAATTTCATTTATTATATTTGAAAAATCTTCTTCGTTATGAATATCGAACCACTCGATTCTTTCGTCTTTGTTGAACCAAGTAAATTGTCTTTTTGCGTAACGACGAGTATTTCTTTTAATTAATTCCTTCGCTCTTTCCAATGTAATTTCACCGTGAAAATATGAAAATATTTCCTTATATCCCACAGTGTTCAGTGAATTTATACTATCGTCTAATCCTTTGTCAAATAATTCTTTTACTTCATCAACCAAACCAGCCTCGAACATAAAATCCACTCTCTCCTCTATCCTTCGATACAATTTTTCTCTTTCCCATCTCAATCCAAATTGAATGAAATCAAAATCTAATTTTCGTTCATGCTTTTTTTGTAAAGTCAATATCGATTCACCGGTAGTTAATTTTACTTCCAAGGCTCGAATTACTCTCTTCCAATTTTGAGGTAACATTTTTCCGGCAACTTCGGGATCCAGTTTCATTAACTTGGAATACATAAACTCATTTCCATGCTTTTCCCTTTCATCCATTAACTTCTGTCTAATCTCGAAATTTATTTCTCCTTCGTCAAAAATACCGTCAACCAATGCCCTAATATACAAACCTGAACCACCGGTAACTATCGGTTGTTTTCCATTTTCATAAATATTGTTGATAATTTTAATAGCTTCCTTCTCGAACATACTTGCGTTAAAATAGTCTTCCAGTTCAAGGAAATCAATTAAATGATGTTTTACTGTGCCGGTCTCCTCGGCAGTAGGTTTGGCAGTTCCGATATTTATGTGCTTGTAAAATTGACGGGAGTCAGCGGATATAATCTCTCCGTTGAGCAAGCGTGCCAATTCGATGCAGAATTTTGTTTTACCCGATGCAGTTGGAGCGACAATAACAATTACTTTCCGTCCCAACCTTCTTTCCCTATGAGTGGTACAAATTTGAAATTAGGTTTTTCGACAATTGAGAAATTTTCTTCATCTATTCGTGTAACAATTTTCAATGTTTGGCTTTGTCTATCTCCTACGGGAATAACCAATTTCCCTCCAACTCTCAACTGTTTCAAAAGAGAATTTGGGATTTTGGGAGCTCCGGCAGTAACTATAATTCCATCATACGGAGAATATTCTTCCCATCCTATTGTACCGTCACCACATCTCAACGCAGCTCTAATCCCGATCTGATCGAAAAGTTTTTGAGTTTTCAAATGAAGATTATCATTCCTTTCAATAGAAAAAACACGAACTCCCATTTGAGATAGAATTGCTGCCTGATATCCTGAACCGGTACCAATTTCCAAGACCTTATCTCCCTCCTTCACTTGCAAAGCTTGAGTCATAAATGCAACAGTATATGGTTGGGATATAGTTTGATCGTGTCCAATAGGCAGGGCAATATCTTCGTATGCATGATGTATCATAGCAGGTTGTACAAAAAGATGCCTCTCCACTTTACCGATAGCGGAAAGAACATTTTCGTCGGTGATTCCTTTCTTTCTTAATTTTTGAACTAATTCTTCTCTTTCAGTTTCGTACATTTATAAACCTTAATTAAATTGGCAGACAAAAATACAATTTTTTTAGCAAAGGTTTTATTATGATTGAATTACTTTGCGGTGCTGTAATTATAATGCTAATGAGAATGACCGATGTTACACTCGGTACATTCAGAATGATAATGGTTGTCCAATCAAAAAAATACATTGCCGGTGTAATAGGATTCTTCGAAGTGCTGATCTGGATTTTCGCCATGCGATATATTTTCAATCATCTTGATAACACAATAAATTTATTTGGTTACGCGACGGGTTTTGCCCTTGGAAATATACTCGGAATTTCTCTTGAAGAAAAAGTTGCATTAGGATATGTACAAGTAAATATTATTTCCAGGCATTACACGGATAAAATTGCGGATGCACTAAGGAAAAGTAGATTCGGCGTAACAATTTTACCCGCCGAAGGAGGTACCGGGGGTATGTCCGTAATAATAATTATTATCCGCAGAAGGGATTTGAATTCCGTTAAAAAATTAATCGAGAACATTGATCCGGCCTGTTTTATAACCGTTCAACATTCACGTCCTTTCCGGGGATATATTCACGGCGCAAGGAAATAGAAATAATTTATGCCGTGATTAATACTCAATCGTCTCTATTTTTATTCTTGCTAATTTGTCTTTTCCTTTTACGGACGGCTTCCCTTAGAATATATTCCATTTGTCCATTTAAACTCCGTAGTTCATCTTTTGCCCAAATATTCATTTCCTCCCATAATTTCGGGTCGATTCTCAATATGATAGTTTTCTTTTGAGCCATGATTAATAAATAGATCCTGCATTAATTATGGGCTGAGCATCCTTATCGGAACAAAGAACCAGCATCAAATTTCCCACCAACGTTGCCTTTCTTTCTTCATCCAGATCGACGATCTCTTCATTTTTCAAACGATCGAGAGCCATTTCTACCATACCGACGGCACCGTCCACAATTTTTGCGCGTGCGGCAATAATTGCTTCAGCCTGTTGTCTTTGAAGCATAGCTTGAGCAATTTCGGGCGCATAAGCCAGATGGTTTATTCGTGCCTCAATGATCCTCACTCCAGCTCCGCTAACTCTCTTTTCAATTTCTTTTAATAAATAATCCGATACATCATCAATGGATGATCTCAGACTTATTTCTTCCCCTTCAGAATCATCATAAGAATATGCCATAGCCAAATGGCGGATAGCAGCTTCTGCTTGCATTTGAACATATTTAATAACATGCTCAACCCGGAAAAGAGCCTCTGCTGTATCCTCAACCTTCCAGACCACAACGGCAGATATTTCAACCGGATTTCCCCTCTTGTCGTTAACCTTAAGTTTTTCGCTATCAAAATTCCGTATTCTTAAAGAGACTTTCTTTATTTCATATAGTGGATTGGTCCATCTAAATCCTGATGTTTTTTCGGTCCCAACATATTTGCCGAATAATAAAAGCACACCTGCTTCATTCGGTTCCAATTTAAAATAACCGAATCCAAAAAATACGCTTAGTAGGATTAAAATTATGCCAGCAGCAAAAGAATATCCATTAGACATAATCGTCTTATTGTTGACTACCTGGAAACTTGAGATAATTATGATGATAGCAAAAATGGAAATTGCGGCATGAACAATAACGG
>CAZULK010000027.1:0-25558 GCA_964621225.1 uncultured Melioribacteraceae bacterium
GCATTCGGTATTTTATTAGCAATGTACACCGGTGTTTTGCTCAGCTCACTCGGAGCAAGACCACTTTGGAATACGGAAATACTTTGGCTGCTATTTTTGGTTTCCGGTTTATCCGGCGCAGCGGCTTTGCTTCATTTAATTTCAAAAGACCATTTGGAAAAGGATTTTCTGGTAAAAGCAGATAATCTGTTTTTAACAGTTGAGTTCTTGGTAATAGTTATGTTCGTTGTCGGATTTGTATCCGGTTCCGAAATGAAGAATGAAGCAATCTCATTATTATTGAACGGAAGCTTTGCATCGGTGTTCTGGGTGATTGTTGTCGGAATGGGAATATTAGCTCCGTTGTTCATCCAACTGTTGGATGCAAGCAAAAAAATCAAACATACAACTGTACCGGCATACTTGGTTCTTTTGGGAGGACTCGTATTGCGCTTTGTTATAGTATTTGCCGGCGAATATAGTCATTGGGCACATTAATAAAGGAGAAAGATAAATGACATTTTTCAAAAAATTATTTGCTCATGCCACCGAAGATAATGTTAAGGAGAATGAATTACTTCCTAAACATTATTGGAATCCTTATTTGGTAGGTATTGGGTTGGGAATTGTTCTCACTCTCACATTCGTTATAATGGGGAGAGGATTAGGCGCTTCGGGTGCAATGTCTTCGGTTGTTGCAGTAGTTGTTGATGAAGTTGCCCCGCAGCATGCACAAAGCAATGAATTCTACAAAAATTATCTCGGAGACGGAACACAGAGTCCTTTAAAAGATTGGCTTGTTTTCGAAATTCTTGGTGTTCTAGTAGGTGGATTTATTTCTGGAGCCATTGCAGGTAGAAATAGATTAACAATAGAAAAAGGACCGAGAATTTCCGTTAAGGGGCGTCTTACTTATGCTTTCATAGGTGGCGCTTTGATGGGCATTGGAGCCAAAATGGCTAGAGGATGCACAAGTGGTCAAGGTTTAACCGGCGGTTCTATGTTGAGTGTAGGCGGATGGGCATTTATGATAATGGTATTCGCCGGAGCTTATGCAACCGCATATTTCGTAAGGAGGCAATGGACATGATGGCACCATTTTATAAATTTGGAATGTTTAATGACGAAGTCAGCTTGATTGTTGCATTCATTATCGGTATTGGCTTCGGTTTCTTCCTCGAAAGGGGAGGATTCGGCAGTGGCAGATTATTAGCCGCTCAATTTTACTTTACAGATATGCGTGTATTTAAAGTAATGTTTACCGCAATAGTTACCACTATGATCTCGATTTATTACTTAAGTTATTTGGGAATCGTAGACTATTCATTGATTTATTACGGCAATACTTATTTACAAGCCGATATTTTGGGGGGATTGCTCCTTGGTATTGGTTTTGTAATTGGAGGATATTGTCCCGGCACTTCGGGTGTTGCCATTATTACGGGAAGAATTGACGCTATGGTTTATGCTTTGGGTGGATTTCTCGGAATATTCGTATTCGGGGAATTGTATCCAATGATGAAAGATTTTCTGAATGCCGGAAATATGGGCGTGATTAGTATTCCCCAATGGCTTGAAGTGAATTACGGTTTCGTTGTATTTGCAATGATTCTTATTGCAATAGCCGGATTTACCGTGGTTGAATGGACTGAAAATTATTTTGCCAAAAAACGGGAGGAAGCATAATGTTAAAATGGTTCGCAAATCTACCCGTTCGCAAAAGAGTGGGAATATTGGCAATTATTTTAGGAATAATAGCAATATTTCTAGGCGATCCCTACGACAGGGCACAAGCTAAGGTAAACTTAAAAGATGTTGCATACATGTCATTGGAAAACATGAATAAAATTTCTCCGTTGGAATTAGCACATTGGATAATTCAAGGAAAGGCAGATTTCAGATTGATCGACTTAAGGAATGAAAAAGAGTACAACAGTTATTTTATTCCTACTGCCGAAAATATTAATCCGGTTAAGATTTTGGAAAGCGATTTGGCAAGAAATGAAAAAATCGTTCTTTATTCCTCCGACGACTTAACCGCGGCCAAAACATGGTTTATTCTTAAATCGAAAAAATATAAATCAGTTTATATTCTGAAAGGTGGTATTAAAGGTTGGCAACAAGAAATTCTTTTCCCTCGTATTCCTAAAAATGCTTCTGTAGAGGAGGAAAAGAAATTTAATGAAATTGCCGAAGTTAGCAAGTTTTTCGGTGGCAGACCCTCTATGCGCAATTCATCGAATAACGAAGAAATAAATTTGCCTAAAATTAAGGCTCCCAAAAGAGTTGTAGTTAAAAGAAGTAAACATAAAAAGAAAAGGGAAGGTTGTTAAGCCTTCCCTTTTTATCATTTTTATTTTTCGTATTTATCGAAAAATCTTTTACTGAATTCGGCAATGTTTTTGTAAGCCTTTTCCAAAACATCTTCCGGCGGTAGAAACACCACTCTGAAATGTTTTGTCCCCGGTACTTGTCCAAAGCCAGACCCCGGTACAATTACAACACCGGTTTCTTTTATTAATTCGCTTACAAAAAGTGAATCGTCGGATTTTATATGCAATTGCGGAAAGGCATAAAATGCACCTTCCGGTTTTACGCAAGAAATACCCTCAATGTCGTTGAGCATTTCTACTGTTAAGTCTCTTCTTTTGTGCAATTTTTCCATTGCAATTGTTAAATGTGACTGGTCTCCTTCCAATGCCGGCTTTATTCCGTATTGTTCAGGATGATTTGCAGAAAGTCTTGCTCGTAATATTTTATTGATAGCTTCAATATAATCTTTCAATTGTTCATGTTGACCCGAAACAACGCCCCAACCTATTCTGAAGCCGGGCACCATATAGTTTTTACTCAATCCACCGAATGTAATAACGGGAACATCCGGATCAATCGATGCAAGTGAAACATGTTCTTTCCCGTCGAACAACAATTTGTCGTAAATTTCATCGGCAAAAATCACCAAATTGTTTTCCTTGGCAATTTGAACTAATTCACGCAACGTAGATTCATCCGCATTTGAACCAGTGGGATTATTCGGATTAATAACGATAATAGCTTTCGTTTTTTCATTAACTTTACTGCGGATATCATCCAAATCGGGCTGCCAGCCGTTTTCTTCATTTAAATAATATGGGTTTTCGATTGCTTGCAATTTAGCTGCAACTGCCGTATATAAAGGATAGCCGGGTGTTGGAGTTAAAACATTCTCGCCGTCGTTCACCAATGCAGAAAGACAAACTTCAATTGCCTCGCTCGCACCGGTAGTTACAAATATGTCATGAATATTTTTGATTCCTTTTCTTTCGGCTTCCCTTTCGATAGCGTCAATTGCTTCTTTTATACCGCTGGAAGGGGCATAACCGTTATAATTTTTTAACATTGCATCGTAAGTGGCGTCGATCATGTGTCTTGGCGGTTCAAAATCGTAAATGTTCGGATCGCCAATGTTCAAATAGAGCATTTCCTTGCCGCTTTTTGCCACCTCGTTTGCTAAAACAATAATATCTCTAACTGCATAACGAATATTTTCAGTTCTAACTGCAGGAGTAATATTCTTCATCTCTCACCTCTAAAAAATTGAAATTTTGAGTTTGAAAATTAAATCAATAATAGACCAGAAACAATTTAACAGTTATTTATTCTATTGCTCCTTTCTTAAAGCCACAAATGAATTCCCCTGGTCTTTTGATGTTAAAATGATTTCGTTAATATTGACATGCGGTGGTCTTGTGGCACAATAAAGCACAGCATCTGCCACATCATCCGGAGTAAGCGGTGTTAAACCTTTGTAAACATTATCGGCTCTCTCTTTGTCTCCGTGGAATCTGACGATGCTGAATTCGGTTTCTACCATTCCTGGGTCTACGCTGCTTACCCTAACACCGGTACCGAGTAAATCTATTTTGAATCCTTTTGAAATCGCATTCACGAAATGTTTTGTACCGCAGTAAACCCCGCCGCCTCCGTAGGCTTCGTGACCGGCGGTAGAACCGATATAAATTATATGTCCGCTACCTCTCTTCACCATTCCTTCAACTACGGTACGAGTAACATAAAGAACACCTTTGATATTGGTGTTTATCATCTCTTCCCAATCGTTCACATCGTATTCATGCACTTTATCCAACGAACGTGCCAGTCCGGCATTGTTCACAAGAATGTCAATTTCTTTCCATTCTTCAGGCAAGGAAGATAAAGTTGTTTTTACTTCTTCATAGTTTGTTACATCCATTTTAAAGGGATAAACTTTTACGTCAAATTTGTTTTTAATTTCGTTAGCAATTTCATTTAAACGTTCGATTCTTCTTGCACAAATCAGCACATTTGCTCCGGCTTCGGCAAATTGAAAGGCACAAGATTTTCCAATGCCTGCAGAAGCTCCGGTGATTAAAACTGTTTTTCCTTTAATTGAGTACATTTTTTCTCCTATCTTTCTATCCAACTTGTTCTGTCTGTTTTAAAATTAGGCGCAATAACGTCTCTTCTGTATTTTTCTGCTGTTGCCGGCACAGGTTTTTCCCATCCCGGTATTCTAAATTTCCATTCTTTGCTTGTCATTAAAGTGTCTTTTGTACCATCTTCATATTTTAATTCTGAAAGAATATTAAATCCGGCTGCTCCTTTTGCATCATATTTTCTGCAAATTACTTTAAATGAATTTTTACCTTGGCGCAGATATTTTTTTACATCCGAATAGAATATTCTTTTATAATCTACAGAAAGGGAAAGAGTTAACCGGGCATAAACTCTGTCAACATATTCGCCATTGATATATAACTCTGCGTAGGAATCCCCAAGCAATTGGAGTTTGGCTTCTTTTAGAGGCTTTTCTATATTGAATTCAAATTCGAATTCTGCATCTTTATATTCTTCCCCTTTGTGTTTGGCATAGCACCATAAGCTTGGTATAATCGGAGAGGGCAATGTATCAGACTTAAGATATTCTTTGGTTTCCTTGAAGTATTGAATAAGTCTGTCGAATTTATTTTGCACCAAATTCAAATTATCCGTTTTATAATATCTCTTCCAAATTTTGGAATAATCAATTTTTAGAGTTTCCAAGCGGACTACGTTTTCCATTATTAAATTTTCAAGGTGCTTTTTCTTTTCCTTTGTCAGTTTGGTTGTGTCTCTTAACGCCAACGTGGTCTTGGATTTCAGTATATACCATCTGTTTAATTTGGAAAGAAATTCCCATATATCCAACACATCACTATTGTTGAGATTTTTTTCTTTTAATGACTTAATACTCTTCTCAAGATCATCCAAAGTCATTTCCTGCCATAATATTTTGGCTACTTTATCAACATTTGCTTCCCACCATACAGGGTCTTTGGGCTTTAATAAAGGATGACGCCATATCTCGTGCCATAGCACTTGATTCAGCGGGTCGGAAAGAGTAGTATGGCAATACGCAACGTTTACATCGTACTTCCCGAAATATTCATTGTAAAACTGTTTTGTGAAATCTGAAATATTACTTTTAGAGTAACTCCAAGCACACTGTGCAGACCATGCATATCCGTAATATAAAAGTTCTTTAAAAGTTTCCGCTCCGTAATCTCCCCAGTTGGAATTTATCATTCCAATCGAAGAATTCATCAATCCGCTCTTTGTTAAATATTTAATGTTTGCCAATGCGTTTATATTGGCAGGATATGTGGTAAGAAAATTCCAAACCGAAGGAGATACTATGTATTGAAAACCTGCATCTTTGAATTTTTTTGTAGAAGAATAATAGTCTCTTGCTCCATAGTGCCAATCGACTATGGTTATATCTTTGGGAATCATTTCAAGTATTTCGGGGTGACGAAGAATGATATCTCCGTACATCATCATTTTTCTGTTATATTTTTTTAGAATGTTATAAACTTTTTTGTAATGATTTGCATGAACTTCGGCAATCGAGGATTTTTCCACCAATGCTTTGCTGTTTCCAAGTCCAACGTCAAAGCTTTCATCGGCACCAACATGAAGATACTCGCCGGGAAATGCAGCTGTTACTTCCTTAATTAAATCATCCAGGAAATCGTAAATATCGGGATTCGAAACATCCAACGAAGCAGCTCCGGGAAACTCGGCATAATCAACAAATTCGTCTTGGGTTAGTATGTTTTCATAATGTCCTAGAGTTTGGAAGACGGGAATAATATCAACAAAACGGCTGTTAGCGAACTTGACCAATTCGGCTATTTCAGTTTTTGTTAATGCGCCGCGGTCTTTCCCGATATTCGGATATTTGTCGAACGCCATTACATCTTCGATGTAAGGCATGTATGTATTCATTTTTTGTTCCGAAATGAAAGCGATTATTTTTTTGAAATTATCCAAGGTCGAAACTTGTCCACGGCTGATGTCGTCGGAAATTCCGCGCAACTTCATATCCGGATAATCAATTATTGTTAATTCCCTCATTTCCGTTGAGGAATTTTGCTGCAAAAGCTTTTTTAGTGTTACGCACCCGTAATATAAACCCCTGTAGGAGCGCGAAACCAAATAAATTTGGGAGTCTGCCAGTTTTAATCGATATGCTTCTTCTATTGCCGCTAAATCCGCATTGCCGGGTGTAAAGGAATCGTCCAATTTCAAGATTATGTTGGCATCTTCTTCGTTGTCAACATAGGAAGGATTCACAGCCAAAAACGAAGTTAAATAATCGGCTAAATATCCTGCCTTTTGTTTGTCTTCTTTATCCACAAATATTTTGATTTCGTCCGGAAAGTAAAAATCGTTAGTTGTCATCTGAATAATTTGCGGTTTTGGAATTATGTGTGTCTTCATTTTTTCCGCCGTAATTATTGATGAAATTGCAATTAATAAAATGAAAAAATAGTTGAATCGTATCATTCCGCCCCCGAATATATGAAATTCTTTTCATTCATGTAATTAAAGTAATAAAATTAAAAATGTGTTACAAGAATTGTTGAAATCATAGTTGTTTTCACACTATGTTAATCTTATTTAACGGACTTAAATGCTGATGTGTTTATGTAATAAATAGAATGCCATGAACAAAATCTTAATATAATTTCATCGAATTTAATTTTTATTTGTGCTGCAAGCTTTTTAACTTTTAATGACTAATCAAAAAAAAATAGAGGTAAAAATGATCAGAAAATTAATTTCGATAATGGCAGTGATTTTATTATTCGCCGCTTGTTCGAAACACGACTACACGAAAAAGTTTTCCGTTGTTCCTGAAAAACCTTCCGCAGGAGATGAAATTACAATTCTTTTTAATGCCAACGACACCAAATTAGCGAATGCGGAAAAAGTGAATGCGGTTGTATATCAATTTAATGTTGATTTAGAGAAAGTTGATGAATACCCAATGACCAAAGAGGAAAACGGATGGTTTGCAAAATTAAAGACTGATGCCGCAACGCGGGGAATAGCTGTAGTCTTCAACAATGGCGATGAATTGTTGGACAATAATGATGGGAATGGTTATTTCTACGCAATGTATAAAGACGGGAAAGAAGATCCCGGTTACAAAGCCGGCCTCGCTGTTGGATATTACAATTGGTTTAGAATGCTCGATATGGAAGCAGACAGAAACAAAGCTTATTCTTTAATGAATGAGGCTTTTCAGAATGATTCCACAATTAAAAGAGCTTTTATTGCTCCTTATATAAGACTGACGGCTTCAATCGCTCAACAGAATGCAGGAATGTTAATCCAAGCGGAATTAGAAAACTTGGAAAAATATAATGATTTAACTGACGACGAACTAGCCCTAATGGTTGAATGGTTTGCCAGAACACCCGCAAGGGATAAAGCTGAAAAATATAAGAAAATTGCACTCGAAAAATTTCCCAACGGTAAAGTTGCCGAAAATGAATTATACAATAAATTCAGAGCGGCAAAATCTGTTGACGATCAATTGAATATTATTCACGAATACAAATCGAAATTTCCGGAAGGAGAATATAATGAAGGTATGGTATTCGGAGCGTTGAGAAAAACTTTGAACGAAAAGAAATATGATATGACGATGATGATATTTCAACATGCTTCGGAAGATCTTCATCCATACTATTTTGGCTATGCAGCAAACAAATTAATGGCAGACGGATTCGATTTGGATAAGATTGAATCGATATTGAAGAAAGGAATTAAAAAAGGAGAAGCGGAAGTAAATAAACCCGATTCCGAAAAACCGGCAACAACAACCTTGAGGGATTGGAGAGAAGGGAACAGATATTATCTGGGAACCAATTACGGAGCACTCGGTAAACTCCTCCTTAAGAAAGATGATAAAGAAGGCGCATTAGAAGCCTACCGTAATTCCGTTGAATTAACAAAGGACTTTTATTCCAATCCTGAGTTTAATTTAGCGTATGCAAAGTTATTAGTGGACTTAAATAAAAACCAGGAAGCAAAGGATGTAATTTCCGAATTTGTTAAAAAAGGAGACGCTACAACCGAACTTAAAGAGCTATTGAAAAAAGCTTTTGTTAATTTGAACGGCAGCGAAGAAGGGTTCGATTCATATTTGGCCGATTTGGAAGGTATAGCTAATAAAGAATTAGTTGCCAAATTAAAAGGCGAGATTATGGAAGAGCCTGCACCCGATTTTACTTTAACAGACCTGGATGGAAAGGAAGTAACGTTATCAGAACTGAAAGGGAAAACGGTGATTGTGGATTTTTGGGCTACATGGTGCGGACCTTGTAAAAAGTCATTCCCCGGAATGAAAAAAGCAGTTGAAAAATTTGCCGGAAATGAAAATGTGAAATTCCTCTTCGTAAACACTTGGGAAAGAGTGGAAGATAAAAAGGCAAATGCAAGTAAATTTATTAAAGAAAACAACTATCCGTTCCAAGTACTTTTGGACGAAGAGAATAAAGTTGTCGAGCAGTTCAATGTCCAAGGCATTCCGACAAAATTCGTTATTGATAAAAACGGTAACATCCGTTTTAAATCGGTAGGATTTTCCGGCAATGCAGACGGCTTGGTAGACGAACTTTCGGCAATGATTTCAATGATTCAATAATTGAAATATTAAATTCGATTTGATTTTGAAGGGAGGGGAACCTCCCTTTTTTATTTTTTATCGGGAATCTTACTCATCGCATGTTCTGTGATTGCAGTAATGGAAAGAGAGGGATTAACTCCCGGATTAGCCGATATCATTGATCCATCACACACATACATATTTTCGTAATTAAAAACTTTGTTGTTTTTATCTATCACTCCTTTCTCAGGATTTTCTCCCATTACCGCTCCGCCCAAAATATGTGCAGTGGTAGGAATGCCTAAAAGGGTTTCCGTAAGTAATGCGCCTGCAGTACCGTTTACTTTATTGGCAAACATTCTTGCCAATGTGCGAGATTCTTCCATAAATGCTGTAGGAGCTTTTCCGTCTTCCATAGCAGAACGCATTCCGAATATACCTTTTTTGAATTGCAAAGTTGAATTAAGTGTTTGCATGAAGAGAAGTATTTGTGTGTGCTTAGCCCAGTCCTTCACAAAATATAATTTACTATTCTTGATGGGATGAAAAACAAATTCCTTGAGGATGCGTAAAAGTCTGACTATTAAATACTTTCCTTCTGTAAGTGGCAATACTTGAAGCCGCCAAAAACCGGAGCCGGAAGGATATCGAACCGGTTCAATATGGCTGTGTTCGTCGGTGTGCAAAATAGAACTGATAGCAACCCCGTCTGAGAAAACTTTATCTTTTGAAGGAGCGGTAACGCCAAGTAAACTTTCCGAATTTGTGCGGATATTTTTCCCCACCATCGGCGAAAGGTTGTTCAGCCCGGAATCTTTTAATTTCAATAAAAGCGGAACGGTACCCAATACACCTCCGGAAAAAATGATTCCCTTTGTTCTCACTTCATCTTTCTTTTTAAATAACTTTGTGGAACTCTGAAATTTAACGATGTATCCTTCCCCACCGTTTTCTCCTAGGGGAATAATATCGTAAACTTCATTTTCGGGCAAAACTTCGGCGCCTTGTTTTTCGGCAAGATAGAGGTAGTTTTTATCGAGAGTATTCTTTGCGTTATACCTGCAACCTATCATGCATGCACCACAGAATTTGCAACCCGATCTTGCCGGGCCTTCACCATTAAAATAAGGATCGGGAGTTTCAACGTCGGGTTTACCGAAATAAACGGCAACTTCAGTTGGATGAAAATCATCTTCTTTGTTTAAATCTTTTGCAATTTCTTTTAATACTTCGTCTCCCAAATAGAGACGTGGGTTTTCCGTTGCCCCCAACATTTGTTTAGCCGTCTGGTAAAACGGCATCAATTCATTTTTCCAGTCTGCCAATCCCGCCCATGAACCTGAATTAAAAAACTCATCGGTTGGAATGGGTAGAGTGTTTGCATAAACCAATGAGCCCCCGCCTACTCCGACTCCGGAGAGTATGCCGACATGCCTGAAGAAAGTTATCTTAAAAAAACCGAAAAATCTTACTGCGGGAAGCCACAACCATTTTTTCAAATTCCAATTGCTCTTCGGAAAATCTTTGGAAGAATACCTTTTCCCTTTTTCTATTACAAGAACTTTGTAGCCCTTTTGTGTTAGCCTGTATGCGGATACCGAACCGCCGAACCCACTTCCAATAATTACATAATCGTATGTTTTGTTCAAATTCTACTCGCAGGATTTATTTTAATTACTAATTTATAAATAGATCAACATTATTTAAAATAAAAAAAGGCGGACAGATCCGCCTTTGAGAATTGTATTTATTTTATATCAATATTTTATCAGCATGAAGTAAATCGCTAAACAATTCGTCTTTTATAGATTCCGCATTTTTCTTTGCATTAGAAACAGCTTCAATTATATATCTTTTAGCGATGAATACTTTTCTTTCATCCCTTTCTGCATCTTCCAGCAGTTGATAACCAATATAGAGATAGGAGTAAAGTTCCACCAAATCTTTCGCTGCTACATCTTGGAATGTCTGATCTTTTTTCGCAAGAACGTAATTTAAACATTCATCAAAAATTTCCCGGATCTCTTTCAAGTAATTATTTAATAACTCCAATCCGCCTTTGTATCCTTTGGTAGCTTTCTCGGCAAAATAATCTTTAAGCACGTCGTTGATTACACCGCCAATTGCTGCTACAATTTGGAGTTGGGAAGTTCCTTCGTAGATATTTGTGATTCTTGCATCACGTGCATAACGCTCTACGTTGAATTCCCTCATATATCCGGTTCCACCGTGAATTTGTAATGCATCGTAAGTGATTTTATTCGATGCTTCTGCAATTACATATTTGCACATAGGTGTTAATAAGTTTGCCACTTTTGTTATCTGTTTTAATCGCTGTTGATCATCCCTTGCAGGTTGACCTTCTGCTTTTAATTTGTTGATCTTTTCTTCGAGTTTCTCTTTCAAGTCAACATAAGCCGCGGTACTGTAAAACAAAGCTCTGCAGGCTTCCAAAGAAACACGCATATCCATCAACATATTAGTAATTACCGGAATTTCATAAATGGATTTCCCGAATTGCTCCCTTTCCTTTGCATACTTGAGTGCTTCTTCGTAAGCTGCCTGACTTATTCCCAATGCCTGAGCCGATACACCCATCCGGGCTCTGTACATCAAATCGAAAACATATTTTATCAGTCCGAATTTTCTATTGCCTACAAGTTCGGCCGGTGTGTCATTAAACTGGAGTTCACAGGTAGGGGAACCGTGGATTCCCAATTTATTTTCAATTCTTCTTACTTTTACAGTATCGTCGCCGAAACAGACAAACATACTCAAGCCACGTCCGTCTTTGGTTCCCGGTTCGCTGCGAGCTAAAACCAGCAAAACATCACCGTTACCGTTTGTAATGAATCTTTTCACTCCTTTAAGTCGCCATTGCCCGCTCTCATCTTGATATGCATGAAGTTTGCAAGCTTGCAAGTCACTTCCGGCATCAGGTTCGGTTAAAGCCATTGCCCCTGTATATTCACCGGTTGCAAATTTGGGCAAGTACTTAGCTTTTTGTTCTTCGTTGGCAAATTTATTTATCGTATCCGCAATATCCTGCAATCCGAAAATATTCATCAGGGAAGCATCGGCTCGGGAAACCATCTCCACCGCCATCATATAAACAGAGAAGGGGAAATTTAATCCTCCGTATTTCCGGGGCAGAACCATTCCGAGCAAATCGGCTTTTGCCAAACGTTCAAGATTTTCCTTTGTACCTTTTGCATATTCCACTTTGCCGTCAATATAATGAGCTCCTTCTTCATCAACGCCGGAAGCTCTTTCCGCAATGAAATTCCCGGCAATATCGCCAACCACTTCCAGTACGTGACGGAAATTATCGATTGCATCCTCATAATTTTTAGGTGCGTATTTATATTCTTCGGCTTGTTTGTAGCCGTCCTCGGAAATTTCGAGCACTTCCCTTAAATCCAATTTTTCAAAATGAAAAAGGAGGTCCTTGTTTTCTGTGAAAAAATTTGGCATCGTTACCTCTACTTCAGTTTATGTTTAAGTATATCGATGAATTTCGGAATAACATCTTCCGCATTACCGACTATTCCGTAATGTGCGATTTTAAATATCGGGGCTTCAGGATCATTGTTTATTGCGATAATTTTTTTTGATTCCTGCATGCCCGCGCGGTGCTGTATTGCTCCTGAAATGCCTACAGAGAAAATCAATTTTGGTCGAACCGTAACTCCCGTTTGTCCAATTTGCCTGTCGGGGGAAACGAAACCTGCATCCACGGCTGCACGACTTCCGGCAACTTCACCACCTACTGCCTTTGCGAGATCATGAATAAGTTGAAAGTTTTCTTTTGACCCCAGTCCGTAACCGCCTGCAACAATAATGTTGGCGGCTTTCAAATTCACCTTTTTATTTTCGTGGAATTGGGAAATTATTTTTATTATTTCATCTTCCGGTGAGGGTTCATATTTTATTTCGGTAATTTTTACGGGTTTGGGATTATCAATTTTATGCATTTCCATCACCCCTTCCCGAACAGTAGCCATTTGAACCGGATTATCGGGCGTAATGATGGTTGCAATAATGTTTCCTCCGAATGCCGGGCGAATTTGCAATAATAAATCTTTGTAATCTTTCTTCAAATAAGTTACGTCAGATATTTGAAGGTCGGTACAATCGGCTGTTAAACCGCTGAGAGTGTTGGATGCAATACGCGGAGCCAAACCCCTTCCAATCACCGTTGCTCCGAACAGTACAATTCTCGGTTTTCTTTCGTTAACCAGGTTATTCATTATTCTGCTGTAGGGCATTACCCGGAATTTTTCCAGTGATGGATGTTCTACCACTAATGCTTCGTCTGCACCGTATTGAAAAGTCTGTTCGGCGATGGATTTAATACCGTTTCCGATAACTACGGCTTTTAATAAACCGTTTAATCTATCGGCTAGTTTTCTTCCTTTTGTTAAAAGCTCGAAACTTACGTCCGCCGGGACTCCGTTTCTTTGTTCTACAAATACCCAAACTTCGTGTAATTTGTCAGCCATAATTAACCCAAAATATGATCGTTTAGTAATTCGTCAATTAATCCGGAAATGCCTTCCTTTGTAGGTTCAACCTTGGAGAATTCTCCTCCGGCAAGAACTACCGACTCAACTTTATGAACCTTGGTGGGTGAACCATGCAATCCTATTCTTGATGTATCTAAACCAGGTAAATCTTCCGATGTAATTGTGGTGATGTATAATTTGTTTTCCTTGTATTCTTCCACTAACTCGTCCAAATAAAGTAGTGAATTTTCGTCCGCCATTTTCTGAAGATCCAGCAATGTCTTTGCATTTTTATATATCATCACTCTCTTTGCGCTAAAGGGGCGTGGAATATTAGCTCCTTTAACAACTGTAATTAGCAAAGGAAGCTTTCCTTCCAAAATTTCGTAACCGCCGTCTATTCTTCTTTTTACTTGAACCGTTCTATCGTTCAACTCTAAAATTTCCTCGGCATAAGTTATTTGAGGCAATCCAAGTTTTTCGGCAGTTTGTGGTCCAACTTGAGCGGTATCCCCGTCAATTGCCTGACGGCCGGCGAAAACGAAATCGAATTTTCCCAAAGATTTGATAGCTTCACTCAAAACATAAGATGTTGCCAGGGTATCCGATCCTGCAAATTTTCTGTCGCTTATCAGATATGCATCGTCTGCACCCATGTACAAACATTCTTTCAACATATCTGAGGCTCTTGGCGGACCCATTGTAATTACGCTAACGGTGCCGCCATATTTATCCTTTACTCTCAATGCCATCTCGAGAGCTTCTCTGTCTTCGTGGTTAAATATTGCGGGGAGTTTGGCCCTGTTTACCGTTCCGTCTTCTTTCATCACTTGTCCCGATATGTTGGCTGTATCGGGAACTTGCTTTACCATTACTATAGATTTATACATAATGCTTCCGGTAAATATTAAATAATACTTAAGAAACTTTTTATCTATTTAAAATTATGAAAATTAAAATGGAAGTCAAAATGATTAGAGGGAAGAAAATAATTTGCTAATATCTCTTTATGTTGAACAAATCTTCTAATTCGGACGAATAGAATATGCCATGATCGCTCATATTGGAAAGAACGATAACCGTTTTATCGTCTGCCAAGGATTTAATAAAATAACTTCTGAATCCTTTCCACCATCCTGTGTGATGAACAATTCTGCTCCCGTCGGGAAGAGTATTAATTCTCCAACCGTAGCCATAATTATCATGCGGATATAGGTCTTTGTGATAAGGCTTGAATGCTATGCTGAGTTCTTCGAAAGGAATTTGTGTCCCTTTCGATATTGCACGGGAAAATTTGAATAAGTCGATTACGGAAGAATAGATTCCTTTGTCGCCCACTACACCATTTAAATATGAATTGTCCACTCTTCTTCGCCAGCGGATGTAGCCTTTAACTGTATTATGATTTACGGGATCTTCAATTTTGTTATATACTTCGGAATCATTCATTCCCAATGGTGTGAAAATTTCATCTTTCATAAAGCCGGAATAAGTTTTTCCGGATACTTCTTCAATTATGAGAGCAAGCAGAGCATAATTCGTGTTGCAATAATTATATCTTCTGCCGGGTCTGTAATATTTTGCAGGTTGATGGTTATATAAAATATCGAGAACATCCCGGTTTGTTATTGCCAAATTCCTTTTGTCTTGCCAAAGTGAATCCGCAAAGTAAAAATATTCGGGCAAGCCGGATCTGTGAGTTAAAAGATGATGAACCGTAATCCCGGGATAGGGGAATTGAGGAAAGAACTTCTCCAAGGAATCGGAAAGAGTGACTTTACCTCTATGAACCAGCAACAAAATAGCATAAGCGGTTAATGGTTTAGACACTGAAGCCAATTGAAATTTTGAGTGAATATTTAATCTTATTTTTTTTCTGAAATCGGCAAACCCTTTAGCGGTTTGATAAACTACAGTATCTCCAATTGCAAAAAGAGCTGTACCGTTAAAGAGCCCGGCTTTGTTTCTTCTTTCAAAATATCTGTCAAGTTTGGAATAAATAGAAAGGTACTTTGCGTCCGGATATTTATAATATAAAGAATCGGCTCCGGTATGAGAGACTTTGCCGTCCTCCGAACAACCAATAAAAATAAGAGAAATGAAAATTAAGAAAAGAAATTTCCGCATAAATCCGATTACCGTATTAATAGAAAACCGGCGGAAAATTTCCGCCGGATAAAATAATGATTGGCATAGTAAAAATTAAAAACCTTTTCCTTTAGTCATGATTTTTTTCTTTCCGTAATCGACAGATTTTTTAACCATATCTTTTTTAGTTGCCGATTTCTCCTTCATTTTAGCTTCTTTCTTTTCGGTTTCTTTCTGAAGCATTTTTTGTTCTTTAGCGTCTATAGTTTCAACCTCTCCTTCAACCGGATTGGTAGATTCGGCTAATTTCTTTAAGTTTTTCAGTCCCTTATCAAAATCGGGTCCCATCATGTCTTCGAAGAAAAGGCCGAAATACCTGCCAACGGGGTAATCAACTTCCGATTCGTTAGCCCAAACAACTTTTGTTCCCCCGTCAACCGGTTCGAAAGTCCATAAGTCCCAAGATTTGGATTCGAACGGTTCAATAAACTTTAATTCAGATTTGATCATTTTGTTGGGAATAAACTCTTTCAGAGTCATAGATCCTTTGCCTACAAGTTCTCCGTCCCAAGACCATTTTTGACCAACGGTAGCGGGTTGACCTTCCAAAGTTCCTTTCGCTTTCGGATCCATTTGACTCCATGGATTCCACTTCTTGTAATTGTTAAAATCGATTACAAGATTGTAAACTTTTGCCGCCGGTTTTTCGATTACAATGCTTCTCTCCACTCTTACTTGTGAAGGTAAGAAAAGAGCAATAATCAAGAATAGCGCCACTATCCCGATAATAATGTAAAGAATTGTTTTTAGAGCTTTCATTTTTTCCCTTTCTGTTAGTGATTTAAAATATCTTTTACTGCGTGAATGTCGTAATTAAGAACATGTTTTATCAACCAGTTTTGCAATACTGTGGTTAATTCTTCGGCAACATCAAACTTGCCGTCGCGCATCTCTTCCAATATATGAATTATTTGTTTAACCAAAACATTGTGTTGCGCTTTATGCTCGTGAATTCCGTCAAATTGATGTTCTTCGTAAAACTTTTCTTCGTCGGCAAAATGAGTCTTTGTATAGTTCACCAACTCTGTCATGCATTCTTTCAAGTATTGGTCTTCCGTATGTTCGAATCTTGCTTTAATTAACTTGTTGATAATATCCACAAGCTTTTTGTGTTGATCGTCTATGGATTTAATGCCTGTTTCCCAGCGTCTGCTCCATTGAATTGCCATTTTAACGTTCCTTTAGATAAAATCCGTATTCTCTGTCTTGTTCCAAAATATGTTTAAGCAGCCAATTTTTCAACAATGTAAATAGTTCATCTCCTATGGCCTGTTTTCCTTCTCTTACTTCTTCCAATATTTTAACTATCTGACCTATCAATGCTTTATGTTGATGCTGGTGCTCCACAAGTCCGGGGTAATTATACTGCTTCATATGTTTTTCTTCGGAAGAGAAATGAACTTGAGTATATTCGACTAAAGATTTTAGAATCTTTCCCAATACTTCCTCTTCTTTTCCTTCATTCCTGGCAACGATTAACTCATTAATCATGTCAGTTAATTTTTTATGTTGCTCGTCAATTTCGGGAACGCCAATGTTATAATAGTGTTTCCATTCAATTTTATTCATAAGCATCCAAAAATTTTAATTCAATTTACAAAAATTAAATTTATTTTGTCCCTTATTTTTTTATATTGCTTCCCAAAATTTCCTTTCCTGAATATTTAAAAACAACTAGAGTAAATTTGAAGCAAAAATTAAAACTGATTTTAGAAGACGGCTCAGTGTATCCGGGCTGGGGTTTCGGCAAAATAAAAGAAAGTGCCGGCGAAGTTGTTTTTAATACCGGAATGGTTGGTTATCCGGAAACGCTTACAGATCCATCCTATCATGGACAAATCCTTATTTGCACTTATCCCCTCATAGGCAATTATGGAATTCCTTCCAAAGAAAGAGAAGACGGATTGTTGAAAAATTTTGAATCGGAACATATCCAAGTTGAGGGTTTAATAATCTCGGACTATTCATTCGAATATTCACACTGGTCGGCTGAAAAATCCCTTGATGAATGGATGGAAGAAGAGGGTGTGCCGGGTATTTACGGTATAGATACCAGAGCGTTAACCAGGAAATTGAGGGAAAGCGGAACAATGCTGGGAAGAATAGTTTACGAAAACACAAATGTTTTCGAACCGTTCGAAGACCCCAACTTTAGGAATTTAGCTGCTGATGTATCGGTGAAAGAGCCTGTTGAATATGCCAAAGGGAAAACAAAAATTGCTTTGGTTGATTGCGGAGTAAAGAATAATATTATCAGAGCTTTTCTGGGAAGGGATATAACGGTAATAAGGGTTCCGCATGATTATGATTTTACAGAATTGGATGTTAACGGAGTAATGTTATCCAACGGTCCGGGGGATCCCAAATTGGCGGAAATAACAATTGAAAATACAAAAAAAGCAATGTCGAAAAATTTGCCAATACTCGGCGTCTGTTTGGGAAGCCAAATTTTGGGACTTGCCGCAGGGTGCGATACATATAAATTGAAATATGGTCACAGAAGCCACAATCAACCCGTGGACGAAGCCGGAACCAAGAGATGCTACATAACTTCGCAGAATCACGGGTATGCAATAAAATCGGATTCACTTCCACTCGATTGGAGGGAATGGTTCACTAATGATAATGACGGAACCAACGAAGGAATAATTCATATTTCCAAACCATTTTTCGGAACACAGTTTCATCCGGAAGCATCCCCGGGGCCTGACGATACGGAATTTGTTTTCGATATGTTTGTGAGGGCATTAAATGATTAAAAGGGGAAAGCCAAAAAAGGTTTTGATACTCGGTTCCGGAGCATTACAAATTGGTCAAGCCGGGGAATTCGATTATTCCGGTTCGCAGGCTATTAAAGCTTTGAAGGAAGACGGAGTAAAAACCGTTTTAATAAATCCCAATATTGCAACTATACAAACTTCCGAGGATTTGGCGGATCAAGTCTACTTCCTTCCTCTAAAGCATTCTTTTGTGGAAAAGGTTATCGAAAAAGAAAAGCCGGATGGTATTCTCCTTGGTTTCGGTGGTCAAACAGCTTTGAATGTTGGGATTGAATTGTATGAATCGGGTGTGTTGGAAAAAAACGGCGTTAAAGTTCTTGGAACGCCCGTGGAAACGATTCAAGATACGGAAGACAGAAAACTCTTTTCGGAAAGAGTGCAACAAGCGGGACTAAAATTAGCAAAGAGCAAACCTGTTCACTCCGTGGAAGAAGCTTTAAAAGCCGGGGAGGAAATCGGTTATCCTTTAATGGTAAGAATTGCTTATGCTTTGGGCGGATTGGGAAGTGGAATCGTCAAATCGAGTGAGGAATTGAAAGAGAAAGCGGAAAGAGCATTTTCTTTTACCGATCAGATATTAATTGAAGAATCCCTTTACGGCTGGAAAGAGGTTGAGTATGAAATAGTGAGGGATCAATACGACAATTGCATCACTGTCTGTAATATGGAAAATCTCGACCCGATGGGCATTCACACAGGCGACAGCATTGTTATAGCACCGGTTCAAACGCTTACTGCAAAAGAAAATTTCATGCTTCGTTCTATTGGTATTAAATTAATCCGTCATTTGGGGATTGTTGGTGAATGCAATATTCAATACGCTCTTTCTCCCAACTCGGATGATTACAGAATAATTGAAGTGAATGCCAGGTTGAGTAGAAGTTCTGCGTTGGCATCAAAAGCAACGGGTTATCCTTTGGCTTTTGTGGCAACAAAGTTAGCTCTTGGATACAATTTGAATGAAATAGAAAATTCAATTACAAAAGTTACTTCGGCATGTTTCGAACCGGCGCTTGACTACGTGGTGCTGAAATTTCCAAGATGGGATTTACAGAAATTTAAGCAGGTTAGTACTTTACTCGGTTCCGAGATGAAATCCGTCGGAGAGGTAATGGCAATCGGGCGTTCTTTCGAGGAAGTCCTTCAAAAAGGTATTCGAATGCTCGACATCGGCATGTCGGGTTTCATTGGGAATGACTTCGGCACTGAGGATATCGAAAGACACTTGGAAGAACCGAGCGATAAACGAATCTTTTACGTGGCGGAAGCATTGCTGAATGGAATGCCGGTTGATAAAATACATTCATTGACCAAAATAGACCGTTGGTTCCTTCATAAAATGAATCGCATTGTTAACACTTATAAAAAATACAGCGGCACTGACGTTACATCATTTACCAAAGAAGATTTCCGGGAATTGAAATCCCAAGGATTTTCGGACGAACAAATTGCACGCATTACAAATTCTACGGAACCGAAAATTAGGGAGCTGAGAAAATTGTCCGGCGTGATTCCGGTTATTAAACAAATTGATACAATGGCTGCAGAATATCCTGCACAGACCAATTATCTATATCTTACTTATAACGGAACCGAGGATGATATTTCTACCGGTGAAGATAAGCAAATAATAGTTCTTGGAAGCGGGTCATACAGAATTGGATCTTCTGTGGAGTTTGACTGGTGTTGTGTTAACGCAGCAAAGAGTATTGAAGAAGCAGATTATAAAGCAATAATGATTAATTATAATCCCGAAACTGTTAGTACGGATCACGACAGTTGTTCAAAGCTTTATTTTGAAGAGATGAGTTTAGAAAGGGTTATGGATATTTATGAAAAGGAAAATCCCAAAGGGGTAATTGTTTCGATGGGGGGACAAATTCCGAATAATCTTGCGATGAAGCTTTACAATAGAGGAGTGAATATACTTGGTACTTCACCTTTGCAAATTGATAATGCGGAAAACAGAAACAAGTTTTCCGCCATACTTGATAAGATTGGAGTAGATCAACCCGAATGGAAAGAATTAACTGATTTAAAATCTGCCAAAGAATTTTGTGAAAGAGTTACCTATCCGGTATTGATAAGACCCAGTTATGTTTTAAGCGGTGCGGCAATGAGCATTGTGCTCAACCAGGAAGAGTTGGAGTATTATCTCAAAAAAGCATCTGATATAAGCAAAGAGCATCCTGTGGTTATAAGTAAATTCATAACCGACGCAAGGGAAATAGAAGTGGACGCCGTGGCAAACGATGGCGAGCTGTTTTGTTATGCAATAAGCGAGCACGTTGAGAATGCCGGTGTTCATTCGGGTGATGCAACCATTGTTTTTCCCCCGCAGCGAACTTATTTGGAAACAATGAGAAAAGTAAAACTGATAACTAAAAAGATTGCAAAGGAATTGGAAATTACTGGCCCTTTCAATATGCAATTCATTGCAAAGGATAATGAGGTTAAGGTAATTGAATGCAATCTTCGTGCTTCCCGGAGTTTCCCGTTCGTTTCCAAAGTATTAAAAGTTAACTTTATTGAAAAGGCTACTAAATTAATGATTGGCGAAAAGCCCCAACAACCGGGCAAGTCTTCTTTCGATTTGGATTATGTGGGAGTCAAAGCCTCTCAATTTTCATTCACCCGCCTAAAGGGAAGCGATCCGGTTACCGGCGTTGAAATGTCTTCCACAGGGGAAGTTGCTTGTTTGGGTGATGATTTCAACGAAGCATTTATGAAGAGTTTTCTTTCCACAGGCTATAGATATCCTAAAAAGGGGATTCTCCTTTCAACCGGGTTATTGAAAATGAAAGCTGAAATAATCGAAGAGTTAAAAGCAATTAGCAAACGCGGTATAAAACTCTACGGTACTTCGGGAACGGTTCAGTTTTATTCTGAGAACGGACTGCAAATTGAAGAACTAAACAGACCGGGTATTTCAAAAGAAAAGGATATTTTTGATTATTTCGGTATGGGGAAAATTGATCTGGTTATTAACATTCCCAAAACAAATGAAAAAAACGAACTCGATAATGATTATTTGATTAGAAGAAAAGCCGTCGACTTAAACATTCCCTTGATTACAAACATTCAAATAGCAAAAAGATTTTTCAAGGCTATGCTGCATTATAGTGAAAATGATCTGCAAGCCAAGAGTTGGTCAGAATATAATTAGTTTCAATTATTGAAATAATTAACCTTTCCCCAGGAACTTATTTCTCAATTTCCGGTTAAAAGCTGAAAGCAGGAGGAGTGATGAGACGTACAATTTTAATCCTTTTAATTTCTTCTTATTTTTTATCTTTTGGGCAAACAAACATTCCGGAAGTAAACCTTCCCATTCATAAAGTCACAGTATACAAAGACGGAGTGAAGATTATTCACAAAGGTTTGGTTGATATTAATGGGAATAAGAAAATAATTATATCGGATCTTGCGAACGGTATAAAGGAAAACACTTTATCCATAATAGTTGAAGGAGCGAAAGTTTCCTCTGTGATAAAAAGAATAAATCACTTACAAGAAAATAAGTCGAATAGCAGATATGTTTTTTTAAAAGGAAAGTTGGATTCATTAACACAACTGAAATTCAAAATATTGAATGAAATGGATGCTAAAACTGACCGGTTGGCATTTCTTAAAAATTTACCCACGGGCGGAAAACTTTCTTTAACTGAATTAAAGAAATTTGATAAATATTTTGTTGAGACTTCATCGGCAATAAGAACTGGCTTATTGAACCTGCAATTGGAATTAGAAAAACTTAAAGAAGAAATCAACAATTATAGAAAACAAATTGATGAAGTAAGCAGTAAAAAACATTATATAAATCAAGTTGAAATTGAATTGCTATCTCCTGAAAAAAACAAAATACCTGTTGAAATTTCTTATTTCAGTGACAAAGCATTTTGGTTTCCGCTATATAATGTAAACGCCGATGCCGATGATCAAAAAATTGAATTGGAATTCTCTGCGCAACTTTCTCAATACACCGGATTAGATTGGAATGATACGGAAATAATATTTTCGTCAAAAACCATTTCTCAAAATAACATTAAGCCTACGCTCTATCCATGGACGATAGATTTTTACACAACTATGTTTAAACCTATGGCGGCGAAGGGTAATAGTAATGAGATTGAGATTACCAGTTACGAAATGGATACCAATGAATCGGAATTCGCATTTGAATATAAGCCCTTGCGCAAATTTACTGTTGAAGATGGGGCAAAGGATAAAACTTTACTTCTAAACAGATACCAGCTACCTGTCAAGTATGAATATGTGCTTACTCCCAAATTGAACCCAAATGCATTTTTAATGGCAAGCATTGGTGAGTGGGACAAGTTGAATTTAATGCCGGGCAAAGCTCAGGTTTATTACAAAGGTAATTATGTGGGGGATTCATTCATTAAAGGATCAACCAAAAAAGAAATGGTATTTTCGTTGGGCAGAAACGATAAGATCATTTCCGAAAGAAAAATTGTGAAAGATTTTAAAGATGAAAATTCTTTGAGCGGTAATACCACCAGAACATTTGTAGTGGAAATAAGTGTTAAAAGCAGTAATGCAGTTAGTTTGAAGATTGAAGATAATATCCCGGTTTCAAAGCACGAAGATATTGAAGTGAATCTTATTGATTCCGGCGGTGGGTATTTGGATGAAAAAACCGGAAAGATTACTTGGAAAAGGAATATTGAAAAGAATGGTAATACAAAGATTAAGTATTCTTTTGAGGTGGTTTATCCGACCGGGAAAAAATTATTTGGCATCTAGTTTTTTTTGATTGTCCGTATCTTTTGAGCGCGGTATAACCAGGGTACGCCGTACGAGCCTTTGTAACCGTCTGCCATTTGATAAATTTCATCGGTTAAAGCTTCGTCCACACTAATGAAATCGTATCCGGAATCACGGAGAAGTTTAATGATATCTTCCAATAAAATTGAATTGATCACGTTCAGGTGAAACAGCATAGTATGCTTTACCGGGCGGTGAAAGGTTACTTCGGAATAGTCTTCTGAATTAAATAGTTCTCTCTTGATCCTATTCAAATAAAGTCTTTTCAATTCTTTCATATCCTGTTCGTCACCGTTTAGGTATGCAATCTCAAATCTTGGATTGAATCTCCAATCGTTGGAAGTGATTGTTACCGGTGAGATTTTATATCCCATATTTTCCATTGCGGACATAATCATGAATTTTTTTTGCTTAGTGTCTCCGCGGTTTAAATATGGATAACGAAAATATTTCCAGTTAGTATTGATTGATTGAACCGTTAATTTTTCCAATTCTTCCTTTTCGGCGGTTAACAGTTTATTTATTTTTTTCTTATTCTTTATTAAAGGAGAAGGGTAATAAAGTGCTTTTTTCTCTTTGCCAATCTTGGCTTCTTGGGTGATGAGAGGAGCATCTATTGGAATATTTAACTCCTTCCCAATTCTTCTCATAATATTTTCCAATAGCGAATCGCACTTGGCAACATTTGCGATATACTCCTCTGCCGTATGTTCATTGGAGTTGAAATGGGAAAAAGTGTGATTGCCCAGTGTGTGTCCTTCCTGTACAAATCTTTTGAGATAAGGGAACCAACTGGAATCGTACTTATTCCCGATTAAAAAGCCAGTAATTTTAATGTTTTCTTTTTTTAATATATCCAGTGTTCTGTTGAAAAGCTTCTTCTTCTCCTCGTCCGACAAAAATTCGTTATTCGTCGCAAAAGGAAGATCGTCGAACGTAAGTGCCACAACTTTGGCATTCCTTTTAACCGGTTTTTTCTTAACTACAACCTTCTCCGCAGAACTGCATGCATAGAATGTCAAAATTGTTAATGCGAATATTATACTTTTCTTTATCATATCTAATTGTTATAATGGATATACTCTTACGCAAAAATGATGATAATTAAATGATAAGTCAAGTTTTCAACTTAATTAATAAAAGATTCTCTTTTTTAGTATGCGTAATCTTTGCACTGTTTGTTTTGATCAATTGCAATGATCGTGAATTCGAATTCAACGAATCCTTTTATTCCATGGGGACTATAGTCAACCTACAATTAACCGCAATAGATTCTGTTACTGCCATTCAAGGACTAAAAATTGTTAAAGATGAGTTTAGCAGGTTGGACGAAAAATATTCCACATATAAAAAGGGAAACTACATCGGAAAAATCAATGCGGATTCCAACAATATTGTGAACGTTGATGAAGAGACCTACAACCTATTGAAAATATGCAAGAGGGTTTATAGACTAACAAAAGGGAAATTTGATCCTACTTTGGGATATGCGATAGATAACCTCGGGTTCAAGAATGACAGTACCGACAACCCCGATTCACTCCGAATAAAAAGACTGGTTGTTAATGCCGGATTAGACAAGGTGCAATTATTGGAGGGATTCAAAATAAAGAAAACTCCGGCTATTAAATTTAATTTTGGCGGAATAGTAAAAGGTTATGCGGTTGATAGAGCAATTGGATTATTGAAACAATTGAATATTAAAAGAGCGTTAATTAACGCCGGTGGGGAAATAGGATGCATTGGAAATAATTGGAAAGTTGGTATTCAGGATCCGAGGAATTATGACAGTTTAGCGTTTGTGTTAAGTCTCGATAATCAATTCACTGCTACTTCCGGGGATTATGAGCAGTTTAAGTCTGCCCAAGAAGGAAAAATTATCCACATTCTTGATCCGGATGTGGGAATTGCAAACTACTATAATCAATCAGTGACAGTAATTTGCGACAGTAACGTATTGGCGGATCCGCTTGCTACCGGATTTATGTTGATGCAACCTGAAAGTATTCTGCAAACGATTAATGGTTTACCTAAGTACGAAGTGATTATCATCGCCCGGAACGGAAATAAGTTTTATTCTGAATCGATAATTCATAAATACAAATTATCATACTAAATTATTTCTATTTTTTGTATGTTTGAAAGTAAACAGGAGGATTATGCTGTGAATAGAATGCTAATTTTTATATTTATACTTTTGATGAATTTTAGTGCAAATTCACAGCAATTTATCACACAAAAGATTACCTCTTCCGATCTCCCGGGCAGAACTATTTATGGAATAAATCAAGACCCGGAAAATAACATCTGGGTGGCATCGGATAACGGGATTGCATATTTCGATGGTTTGAAGTGGCATCAAAAAAGAAAATGTCCCGGTTATTTGGCTAATGTTTATCATG
>CAZULK010000028.1:0-18033 GCA_964621225.1 uncultured Melioribacteraceae bacterium
CCTTTCGACATAATTAAACTATGAGTCATAAGAATTACTAAAATAATGGTAAATTTTCTCATAATCACACCCATAATATTTGTTAAACAGAAAGTTAACTATTTATTTGATAAATGTCTTTTAATCAAGTAACTGAATTTATTCAGCCGGGAAATTTCATGGCGATAAAGGTTAAGGTTTACAGACACACCACTTCTTTTTAGAATAAAATTCCCGAGTGATGTCATGGTTAAGACAGAATGAGGAAAGAATTTTCACGATCTTAGTATAAAATTAAATTTAAGGAATAAAGCATAAAGAAAAAGACATCTAAATTCAGTATTTTTGCAGCGATATTATTTTTTAAGTTGAGGAGTAAAAATGACAGCAAACATTGACATGATTGAAAAAGTTTATTCCGGGCTTGCCGAAAAAGTTGCTAAAGCCCGCGAAGTTGTAGGAAGACCACTAACATTAGCCGAAAAAATTCTTTATTCCCATCTTTGGAACCCCGTCGACAGAGCTTATTCGAGAGGTGAAGATTATGCGGAATTTGCACCCGACAGAGTTGCAATGCAGGACGCAACGGCACAAATGGTAATGCTTCAATTTATGCATTCCGGAAGAAAACAGGCAGCCGTTCCATCAACAATTCATACAGACCATTTGATTCGTGCACAGTTCGGTGCCGAAGAAGATTTGAAAACAGCCAACGAAGAAAATAGGGAAGTTTATGAATTCCTTAGAACTGCTGCAGCTAAATATGGAGTAGGATTTTGGAAACCGGGTGCTGGTATCATTCACCAAGTTGTATTGGAAAATTATGCATTCCCCGGCGGTATGATGATCGGAACAGATTCCCACACTCCTAATGCCGGCGGTTTGGGAATGATTGCTATTGGTGTTGGCGGTGCTGACGCTGTGGATGTTATGTCCGGCATGCCTTGGGAATTAAAATTCCCCAAATTGATCGGTATTAAATTAACCGGAAAATTGAGCGGTTGGACTTCTGCTAAAGATATTATTCTGAAAGTGGCCGGAATTTTAACCGTTAAAGGAGGTACCGGTGCAATTGTAGAGTACTTTGGTGATGGAGCAAATTCGTTCTCGGCTACCGGAAAAGCAACTATTTGTAACATGGGTGCAGAAATTGGCGCTACTACATCTCTTTTTGCTTTCGATGAAAAAATGGCTGAATATTTGAAAGCTACCGAAAGAGCTGATGTGGCGGAATTGGCTGCTAAAAATGCTGAACACTTAAGAGCAGATGATGAAGTTTATGCTAATCCCGAAAAATATTATGATCAAGTAATTGAGATCAATCTTGATGAATTGGAACCGCATCTCAACGGTCCTTTCACACCGGATAAAGCATGGCCGGTTTCAAAAATGAAAGAGGCATGCGAAACTGAAAACTTCCCCCGTGAATTGAGCGTTGGCTTGATTGGAAGCTGTACTAATTCGAGTTATGAAGATATTGATCGCGCTGCCGGTATTGCAAAACAAGCTCTTTCCAAAGGATTAAAAGTTAAATCGCAATACACAATTACTCCGGGTTCCGAACAAGTAAGAGCCACTATCGAAAGAGACGGTCAATTGGAAACATTAACACAAATTGGCGGAACGGTTTTGGCAAACGCTTGCGGACCTTGTATTGGTATGTGGAAAAGAATGGATATTGAAGAAGGCGAAAGAAATTCAATCGTAACTTCATTCAACAGAAACTTTGCAAAAAGGAATGACGGAAACCCGGCAACCTTGGCATTTGTTGCCTCACCGGAATTAACAACTGCTTTAGCTATTGCCGGAAGATTGGATTTCAATCCTATTACAGATACACTTGTAAACGAAAACGGCGAAGAAGTTAAATTGGACGAACCGAAAGGACGTGAACTTCCGGAAAACGGTTTTGTTAAAGATACCGAAGGATTCATTCCTCCTGCCGAAGACGGTTCTTCAGTAGAAGTTGTTGTCGATCCCAATAGCGAAAGACTTCAGTTGTTGGAAAGATTCCAGCCTTGGGATGGAAACGATTTCATCGATCTTCCATTATTGCTTAAAGCAAAAGGAAAATGTACTACAGACCACATTTCGATGGCTGGTCCTTGGTTGAGATACCGCGGACACTTGGATAATATATCCAACAACCTTTTCCTTGGCGCAATAAATGCATTTACAGATAAACCTGGTGAAGTTAAAAATCAATTCACCGGTGAATATGCAAGAACAAGTGACGTTGCAAGGGATTACAAATCCCGCGGAATAGGTTGGATTGTAGTTGGCGACGAAAACTACGGTGAAGGTTCGAGTAGAGAACATGCTGCAATGGAGCCGAGACATTTGGGAGCCAAAGCGGTTATTGTTCGTTCTTTCGCAAGAATACACGAAACCAATTTGAAAAAACAAGGCGTACTTCCTCTTACATTTGATGATCCTGCCGATTATGATAAAATTCAAGAAGACGATAAACTTAGCATCGTCGGTTTGAAAGATCTCGCACCCGGCAAACAGGTTAAGTTGATCATCAAACATGCTGACGGATCAACCGAAGAAGCAATGTTGAATCATACTTTGAACGAAAATCAAATTGAATGGTTCAAAGCCGGAAGCGCATTGAATTTAATTGCTGCACAGCAAAATTAAAAAAATGACCGTTCCGGTTTTGCCGGAACGGTCTTCTTATTATGAATGAATTAAAAGATATATTCTTCAAAATCGAACATCTTTCCGAAGATACAAATCCTGTTTGGGGTTCAATGAATGCTCATCGAATGGTGGAGCATTTGATAATGTCCTTAAGACTTTCGAATGGCAAACTGAAAATAGATAAGCTAATCTTTCCGGAAGAAAAGTTGCCAATTTTGAAACGGTTTTTGATGAGTCCCAGACCCTTGCCCAAAAATTTTAATAATCCCGTTGTTAGTGGATTGACTAAGGAATATATCTATTCAACCTTTTCCGAGGCGGTTGAGGAACTAAAAAAAGAATTTAAAGATTTTGAATTATACTTCGAAGAAAATCCGGATGCTACGCCCTTGAATCCTTCTTATGGAAAATTAAACAGAGATGAATGGATTCAATTTCATAAAAAACATTTCAAACATCATTACGAACAGTTCGGGTTAATAACCGGTTAACTTTCTTTATCCGGTTGTCCAATTATAATTACAAAAGATTCATTTAATTCAACAATATATTTAAAATATCAGCTGCAGGAAAAGGTTTATCTTTCTCAATTTCATTTTCAATAATTTCTTTCAGTCGTTGAAAGCCGGTATGCTCTTCGTCGATGAATGCTAGAATTATTGAGGGAATTCTTAGCACTTTGTTAGAAAGAATGATTCGTTTAAGCTTTTCCTTTCCAATCATTTTGTTCGCAATTAATTCCTTAACAACAAAGGCTAACTCGTAAGGATTCGTTTTCCCTTCGTTAAACTCCAATATAATTCTATCGACAAATTGATCTATCAATTGGCGAGGGACATTCTTAATGGCTAACCAAATTCTGTTAACCTTTCTTTTTTCCCCTTGAGCAACGGAAGTGAAATACAAATATATTTTGCCTCTTTCAAGATTGCTGAATTTTTCCTTTACTTCCGGGTCTTTAATCTTGGAAAAGTGAAAGAATATATCCTCTTTATAATAAAGGCTTTGTAAAAATCCGAATCCTTTTTCGTGAAGTTTTTTTACTCTGCAAAAATCGAGTGGTTCAGAATTCATTACGTGTACAAATATCTTTTAATTTTCTTCGTTGGTGTTTTTTCGAATTCTTCCGGTTGTTCTATAATTTTGCTAAGCTTCGAGAATGAGGGCACTTTCTCGTTTACGGTTTTAAGTATATCATCCAACAAATCCTGAATTATCTTCTGTGCTTCGGCTTGTGGTTTTTCATGAATTTTATATTCATTATCCAATTCATCATAATTGAAATGAACCCGGCCGATAATTTTTCCTTCCCTTTCGTGTACCAAAGATTCCAGAACGAACGGCATAGCATTAATATGACTTTCAATTTCTTCCGGATAAATATTTTTACCATTGGAGCCAATGATCACATTCTTCGATCTTCCTTTAATAAAAAGGTATCCGTCTTTGTCCAGAATGCCCAAATCGCCGCTGCGGAAATAACCGTCATCGGTCATAACTTCTTTGGTAACTTCCGGGTTTTTATAATAACCTTGCATTACCATTGGGCCTTTAATCAAAACCTCGCCTTCGCCATTTTCGGGATCCGGGTTATCTATTTTAATCTCCACACTTTTGAGTGGTCTTCCCGCGGCTCTTAGTTTTGTGTTTGTGTTATCATCACCTGTAACCAAAGGACTTGTTTCCGTCAATCCGTATCCAATGGCATAAGGGAAACCGGATTCCTTTAGAAAGATTTCTGTGTCTTCCGAAAGTGCAGCTCCGCCAATGCAATACATTTTTAATGAACCGCCAAAAGTTTGAAGCAGCTTTTTACCGGCGGCTTTGTGTATTTTTTTTCTGACGGGAGGAAATTTGTATAAGCTTCTAACAATTTTCTTTTTATTTATCTCGGGAAGTATTTTCATTCTGTAAATTTTTTCAATAATAAGGGGAACGGATACCATAACTGTTGGTTTTACTTTTTTGAGTGCCGGAAGCAAATTTGCCGCTGCAGGTGGCTTCATCAAATAATAAACAGTTACTCCCACAACTAACGGCAACAACAATCCAAGCGTACACTCCATTGTATGGGCAAGTGGGAGTATGGAAAGCATTCTATCCCCTTCGGTAACATTAACCAAATCCAGTGTTGCAATTATATCCGATACAATGTTTTTGTGCGAAAGCATCACACCCTTCGAATGTCCGGTAGTACCCGAAGTATATACAATTGCTGCCAGATCATTTTCATCGGGAGTGTAGTTGCTTAGACCTGCAAAAACTTTTGCAGCAGAAATAATTTTATTTAATTCTTTTTTGCCGTCCTTTAGAACTTTGCTTACTATATCCGCGCCTTCTTCCAAAGATACAATGCTCATATCTTCCAAAATAACGACGGTTTCTAAATCGGAGTTTTCCAATTCCGCAATTTTATCCAGAAACTTTTCCGATATGAAAATCGCCTTGGCTCCGGAATGTCGCAATATATGATGAACATCTGCGTCTTTAAATTCTGTCATTATCGGTACTGCAATTGCTCCGATGAATGTGGCGGAAAGATATGCTACACCCCAGTTGGGTTGATTTTCCGCCAGTATTGCTACCCGATCTCCCTTAGCTATTCCGTGTTCAATTAAAAAATTGGAAATGGAACTGATTTTGTTCTCAAGCTCATTATAACTCAACCCGATTCCGTCAATGTCAGAAAGGGCAAGTTTATCTCCGAACCTTTGAAAGCTTGGTTTAATAATATCCGGTAATGTATATTTTTCTACTTGTATCATAAATACTCTTCTTTTTTGAATTAATAAGATAACAAAAAATAATACAATGTTTAAAGGTTGTTTTCTTTAACTCTGCATAGGGAGGACAACTTGCAGTAAACGCAAACTTTCTTTTCCCGGTCGGGTAATTGGGAAAGGGGAAAATATCCTTGCGATATTTTATCAACATATTCTTTCACAAACTCTATAGAGTTATTAATCGTCTCTTTTACATTTCCCGATTCAACAACTACTTTTCTGCCGAATTTCTTTTTATCGTATTTTAATGAATAAATGATTAGCTCATGAGGGTTCATTTCCAAATCATTTTCGATAGCATAAGCATAGATTGGCAATTGAAGGGATAATCCCTCCTCAATATTTTTTTTGTATGAATCGGGATTTCCCATTTTGTAATCTACGATGTTAAAGTTCCGGTGATCCTTGTCGATTTCTATTCTGTCTATTTTTCCGCGAAGCTTTATATCTCCAATTGTAATTGGTTCTGATATCACACCGAAATCGTCTTTCATTCCAAATTGATATTCAAATAATTTGGGAGTGAAATCGGAATCTTTTCGTTCTTCTTCCAAAAACTTATATAGGATTGAATCCTCTTTGTTTCCTCTTAATCCCAATAACTTTTCTTTTTCGTAGAATGCTCCGGCATCATCAAACTGAGGTTTGTCAAGTTTCTCTTGCGCAATTTCGAATATCAATTCAACAGATTTATTGAATAATTCGTCAGAACAATTTGATAAAACTAAATTCTGTTCGTCAATTATGGAATAAAATTCGAATAATATTTCATGAATGATTCCGCCAAACTCCCTTGCTGCAATGTCTTCGGTAGGTTCTTCGTATACTTCAACATTTAATATTCTTTCGATGAAAAATTTGAATGGACACTTTGCATAAGTTTCCAACTGGGAAACGGAGTAAATATTATTTTTAAATTCGTCAAGCAACTCAATGAATTTTTGAGAAAGATTATTTTCTTTTTCGATTTCATTTGATAAAAGCAATCCATTGAATTCCGGGATAATAACACCGTTCGATTTTTTACCGTTTATTTCCCTTAATTTAAGGAGGAAGTCGTAATCACAAAAATCACTTTTGGAAACAATGTCCTTTAATTCATCATCTGCTAAATGTTCAAAATGCTTCTGTGCTTCATATTTGGAAATGATAATATTCTCAAATTTCTCATTTCCGATCTTTGTAACATCAAATGCCTTTTCGAAGTCGTCCAGGAATGACGATTTGACGAATTCGTTTTTATCGTTTCTTTCCGGATACGAAAAATAGAGTCCGTTCTTCCAAGTAGAAAGTGCTCTGTAAAATTTATATCTCTGTTCCGTAAGGTGATTTCTTTCACCTTTAATATAATCTCCGGAAACAAAGATTTCGGGGGAATAAGTGAGAGGAAATTCTTTGTCGATCATTCCTCCTATGAATAAATATTTGAATTTCAAACCGCGGATTTCTTCTACATTAGTCACAAGTATTCCATAGTCGGACTTTTCTTTTACATTGAATCTTGCAGCTTTCGAAAGGGTCTTAACCTTTTCCAAATAATAATTAAAATTATGCCTTATGTTGCCTTCGTTCCGGGACAGGAGGCTGAATACCTCTTCCATGCTTTCAATAAATACTGTAATTGCTTTTACATTCGATTCAATGTTATCGCTGGATTTGTTAATGATATTTTCAACCAAACCGGTTTTTTCAATTAGTGCTTTGGTTTCATTAATGAATTCCGAATGAGTTAATGGCTTTTCGAATGGAGCGAGCAAACTCTCAAATGTTTCTATTGTCTTTCGAGCCTTCTGTAAAGAATCCCTCGATATTTTAAATACTTCGTCGTTAAAAGAATTTTCCAATTCGTAGGCAATTTTCGATTTCCAATTATTTTTACCGCCCGTTATTTTTAATGCTCTGGAAACATTCATCAAATCGGTAATATGAATTTCTTTGAATGTCAGAAATCCATTTACGCTTGCTCTTATAATATCTTTGTAATAATAATCTTCGTTTTGAATTTCCCAAAGGTTAATGATGGCTGCAATTGGCGAAGTTTGGTCTAAATTTATTCTGTCCGTTATATTTACCGGAATTCCCGCCAATTCAAATTGATATTTAACCAAATCGCGGTAACCCCCAATCAGATTGAATGCAATACATATTTCGTGAGGCTCTGCTTTACCGCTGCTCAGCAGTTGCTTTACTTCTTTGGCAATATATTCAACTTCTTTTCTTCTCGTCGGTGCATCAATTAAAAATATTGAATCTTTAAAATCACTGTTTTTCTCAACTTTACGCTTGAATAAATTCTTTCGCAAATGGATTAAAAAGCGGTTCGATTCGTCGGGCGAAATATCTTTTATTCTCCGGAAACCTTTGGCAATTAATCTGTCGTAACTTTTGTTTAAGTGATCAAAGATAAATGAATTATAATCATAATAATCGAAATGGATAAATAGATTATCGGAAACGATACCGGAAATTCTATCGAATATAGCAACTTCGGGAGATGAGAATTCATCAAAACCGAATGCAACTACGCATTCAACTTGTTCATAAATTTTCTTAAAGCTTTGAATAAACGATTCATCTTCCAAGCTTAATACTCCGGAATAAATATCTCCGACATCGTAGGATTTTAACTCATTACATTTATAAACAAATTGTTGATAAATGTTTGCAATGTCTTTTGCTTTTTTCTTTTCCGCACCACTCAGTTTCTGTGCTTCTTCCATTAGCATAGAAGGGGAAATTCCACTTCGTTTATATTCACTCAAAACATCTTTCAAAGCTATTAAAGTTCCGAAGGGAATAGCATTTTTATAGGAAGCAAAATATTCAAAATCATTTTTCTTGGTAATTTCCTCCAATAGAACAACTGCGGTAAATTCACTTAAATCGGAGAATCCATGCGAAACGCTTAAAAGCTTGCCGGTTAATGTGGTGATCGTCTCCATATTTATGCCGCTTACCGATTTACCGGGCACTGAATCAATAAGTTGTTTTTTGAGTTTACGTAACTTTCTATTGGTTGGAACAATAATTAAAATTTGATCTATTCTCTCTTTACTCAAATATTCTGAGAGAAGATTGTCTATGTCCAATTCGGCGATATTTGATTTGGTAACGATCATTTTTTGATTAGAAATCTGTAAGATGTTTTTATTTGTTTGGTCAAATCCAAATCGAGTAAATCCACCAATTCATTGAACCTTTTTTGTGCATCTATTTTTCCTTTATCGACGATGGTTTCCAATTCAATAAACTTCCCCAAGCCTTTTACTGTGTCGAGATGGATGCGGGTATTTTTGAACATATACAATTCTCTTTTTTTCTCCACAACAGCTTCCACTTTTAAGAAGGAGGAAAGATATTTTTCCGGATTTTTACCTTCTATTTTCAGCAGTTCAAAATTACTCCATCGTTTCTTTGTCTTTTCGTCTCTTATGTATTTTATTAATTCGTATTCTCCGTTTACTCTTCTTAGTTTAAGTAAAAATCCTTTTGCCTTGAAGTAAGTATCCCTTTGGTTTAATATTCCGCAATGTTCTGCGTTTATCTTTTTCAATAAAGATTTTATTTTTCTAAAATTATCTAACTTTGCCTTTAGTTCAAGATTTGTTGGCATAAATAAGTCCTTCGATTCATTTAAAATTGTGTCAAAAATTATTGCATTGATTTTTTGAATAATATGATTAAATTGTAATTTAAATCTAAAAGAAAGGTATGAATGATGAAAAAATTTTTCCTCATTTTTATGGTTTTATCTTTTGCCGGATTGAACGCACAAAAATTGGGAAGTATTGCAAAGGAGAAGGATACAATTAAATTCCCTCCACATTCATGGGGTGTGGATATTATGTTCGGGGAAGGCGGTTTTGGTTTGGGAACTTTCTTAAGACAAGATTTCACAGAAAACATTACCGGATTTGTCGATTTATCCATTGCGGAATCAAAAGACGATAGAGAAATAGAATTTGTTGATTACTTCGGAAGAAAGTTTGTTCTGGGCAAGAAAAACAGAGTTTTCCTCTTGCCATTGAATTTCGGGATACATTATAAAATGTTCTCTCACGTATTGACTCAAAATTTAAGACCTTATGTCAATGCCGGAGTTGGTCCCACATTTGTAATAACCACTCCTTACGAAAGAGAGTTCTTTTCAGCCTTCGGATATGCCAAGGGGCATTATGCTGTTGGCGGATATATTGGATTCGGTGCAAACTTCGGATTAAGCAAAAGTAGCTTGGTTGGGGTTAATATCCGTTACTACAAAATCCACTTATTAGGTGACGGAGTTGAAAGCCTGCAAGGAAGAATTCAAAAGGATATCGGTCAACTATATCTTACTCTCAACGTTGGGATAATGTATTAATTATCACTTCCACTTAATTGTGCAACCTATTGAGTAAGTTTCCGGAACGGAAATTTCGTTCCCTTCCAAATATTCAATTATTGCATCTCTCAAATACCTGCTCTGTACTTTATCCGGGAATTGCCAATTGTCATCGATTTTTCCGGAATAAATTAATTTTCTCTCTTCGTCGAATAAAAATATTTGCGGAGTGTGGGTAGCGCCAAATTTTTTCGCAACTTCTTGAGATTCGTCCCTTAGATAAACAAAATTAAATCCACGTTCGGAGTATCTTAACTTCATATTTTCAAAGGAATCTTCGGGATATTTGACAGAATCATTAGAATTAATCGCAACAATTTGTAATTCATCTTTGAATTCATCTTGCAGTTCAATTATTCTTTCTTCGTAGGCCCTAACATAGGGGCAATGATTGCAACTAAAGATAATGCAAAGGAGTTTTTTCGAGTTGAACGATTCATCGGTATAGTTGAAACCGTCTGTTGCCGGCAAGTCGAAAGAAGGAATTGCTTCGCCAATGCTTAAGGGTTCGCTATTCATTTTTCCTCCATTATAGTATATTAGACAATACCAAATAACAAAATATAAAATAAAATGAAATCAATAACAGTATTAATATTTTTGTGGATAGCTTCTTTTTCTTTGGCTCAAAAAGTAAATGTTTACAATTTGTATAACGATTATGAAAAATTTAAAGTTAACGGCTTCGACGAAAAACGGATTTCCCACGAGAGACTTATTGAATATATTACTCAAATAGGTGATGAATTTGATTTCCAAATTATTGGAAAATCTTTGCAGGGAAAAGAAATAACATTGCTGAAATATGGGAATGGAAAAATTAATGTACTACTCTGGTCCCAGATGCACGGGGATGAATCAACCGCCACTCGTGCGCTAATGGATTTATTGAACTTTTTACAAAATAAAAAAGAATATGTTGAATTTAAACGCTTACTTGCTGCCAAGTTATCAATTTATATTATCCCGATGTTAAATCCCGATGGCGCGGATGCATTCAACAGAAGAAACGCTTTGGGCATTGATATCAACAGAGATGCCGAAAGATTACAATTCCCCGAATCAAAAGTACTGAAGCAAATTAGGGATAAGTTAAAACCCGATTTTGGATTTAATTTGCACGATCAAATGAGATATTATACACCAGGCTCAACATTTAAACCGGCGACAATATCATTTCTTGCTCCGGCTTTTAATTACGAAAAAGAAATTAATGATACCAGAAAAAGAACTATGCAAGTGATTGCTTCAATAAATGAATCATTACAGAAAATTGTTCCGGGGCATGTGGGAAGATATTCGGATGATTTCGAGCCGAGAGCATTCGGAGATAATATGGTTAAGTGGGGAACTTCCTCCGTGCTTATTGAATCCGGCGGATGGTATGATGACGAAAATAAAGACTTCGTTCGAAAATTGAACTTTATTTCAATCTTAATGGGTTTGCAATCAATCGCGACAAATGAATATTCCCAAAAGGATGTTGAAGAATATTTCGACATTCCACAAAATGATAAGCTGTTGTTCGACTTAATAATTCGTAATGCAACAATTGAATATAAAGGTAAAGATTATACAATTGATATCGCCATTAAAAACAATGAAAAGGAATTGGGCAACGGCAATTATTATTATGAAAGCTCAATAGAAGATATCGGGGATATGTCAGTTTTTTATGCATATACGGATATTGATGCAAAAGGGTACACTATTCATCCGGGTAAAGTTTATGAAGGGTCAACAATTAACGTTTCTTTTGATTCATTAATAATTAACGGCTATACGGATATTTTTAATGATCAACAAGCAAACATGAATCCGGTTTCTGTATACAAACTGAATTTAACTTCAAACAAAAACAGAGTAAATAAAATCGAATTGGATGAAGTGCCCAATTTCTATTTGGAAAAGAATGGTAGAATTGATTATGTGATCATTAACGGATTTTTATATAATTGCATCACCAAAAGGTGTTTTGTTAAAAATGCTCTGAACTATTAGAGCTAAACCAAGTCCGCATAGTTTGAATTTGTAACTTCCAACAAATCGGAAGGGGAAAGGTGAATTTGCATGCCTCTAACTCCCGCACTCACATATATTTCATCGAAAAGCTGAGCCGTTTCGTCGATGAAAGTCGGATAATGTTTTTTCATACCAATTGGAGAGCAGCCGCCTCTAATATATCCCGTTAACGGAAGCAATTCTTTAACCTTTATTAATTCCACTTTTTTGCATCCGGCAGCTTTTGCTGCTTTCTTCAAGTTCAGTTCCATATTCCCCGGAATGCAAAATACCACAGGTTCTTTGCCGTCTTTCCTTGCAACTAAAGTTTTAAATACGCTTTCGGGCTCGGCTCCAATTTTATTTGCAACACTTACGGCATCTAAATTATCTTCATCCACTTCGTATTCTTTGAAAGAAAAGTTTTTACCTAAACTTTCCAGTAACCTTATCGCATTAGTTTTTTTCATCAAGTTATTCCGATTTTGATTTACAAAAATAGTAACTTTAAGAATGGAGAAAGGAGAAAAAATGAAACAGATCAACAAATCAATTATCTTTTTGTTGGTAATATTATTCACAGCGTGCAATAACAATATTTCAGAAAAAGAATTGTTGAAAAATGTCATGGTCGCTCATGGTGCCAACAAAATGAAGTCCGTCAAAATAGATTTTGATTTCAGAGGGAAGCATTATTCGGTTACCAGGAAAAACAATCGGTTTGAATTCACAAAAACTTATGGCGACTCAAGCGGGAATTTAATTTTCGAGAAATTAAATAATGCCGGGTATCATTACTTGAAAAATAACATTGAAATAAACTTAACCGAAGAAGAAAAGCGGCTGAGGGCGAATTCACTTAATTCGGTAATCTATTTTTTTTCAGTACCTTATGTGTTGAATGATAAAGCAGTAAAAAGCAAAATCATCGGTCACGAAAATGTCAAGGGTATCGATTATTTTAAGCTGGAGATAACTTTTAATCAAAAAGGCGGCGGAGAGGATTTTCAGGACAGATATGTTTACTGGATAAATAAGAATAATTATTTCATAGATTATTATGCCTATTATTATCATGTAAACGGTGGAGGATCGAGGTTTAGAGTAAAAACGAATCGAAGAAATATTAAAGGGGTAATCTTTTCGGATGATCTGAATTACAAAAGTGAAAAGATCCATGAAAACATAGAAGATTTTGCCATGGAATATGAACGGGATAAATTGGAAAAAGTTTCCGAAATAAAATATGAAAACATTGAGGTTAATTTAATTCCGTAATGAATTAAAAAAAGCGCGGGAAGATTACCCGCGCTAAATTGAAAGTGTTTATTTATCTCCGCCTAAGATAATCGGCAATCCGTCTTTACCCGATCCAATCACAATTATCTTTGCATTGGGGGAATTAGCCAATTTTTCCGTAGCTTCTATTCCTTTCCATTTCAACAATTGTTCGTTTATTCCTTCCGAAACTATTGTTTGGAAATCCGCAATACCTTTTGCTTCAATTCTCTTTCTTTCGGCTTCTTGTTCTTCTTTCTTAAGAATGAATTGCATTCTTTGACTTTCCTGTTCGGCTTGAAGTTTTTCTTCAATTGCCTGTGTAAGTCTGTTTGGTAATACAATTTGCCGTAAAGGTGCCGATTCAATTGTAATTCCACGTGGTTCAACCAGTGAATCCAATTCTTCCACAATTTCGGAAGCAAGCTTTTCTCTGGATGCAGTATAAAGAGCCTTTGCTTCATAACGTGCGGTTACACCTCTAACAACCGATCGAAATTGAGGAATTAAGATTATATCGGTGTAGTTCGGACCAATTGTTTTGTAAATGATATTTGCTTTGTCGGGTGTTAATTTGAACAACAAACTTATTTCCAGATCGACCGTTAATCCTTCTTTGGAAGGAACTTTCATTACTTCCTTTATTTCCTGTGTCTTAATACTGAACTTGTAAATCTTTGCTACGGGGTTCACAATATTTACACCCGGTTTTAATGTGTTATCGCTTACTACTCCAAGGAAATCAACCACTCCGACTGTTCCCGCCGGAATAACGGTGAAGAGCTGAAGAACTGCAATTACTGCGCCGATAATCACTGCGATGAACGAAAAGTTGGCTTCCTGTTTTCGCCCTATTTTTCTGAAATTACGGGAAGCTATAAATCCCGCTATTACTACAATTAATGCTATAATGAATAACATATTTCCTCCTAATTAATTATATACTTTATCAATCTTGGTTTTCTGATTTTTTTATTTTTTATCAGAACCGCTTTTGAAATTCTTTCTTCTGCAATTTTAAGGGCAGAACGATTGTCGGTGAAGCATTCTGCTATTACGTCACCCTTTTGGACGGAATCACCCAACTTTTGTTTGAAAATAATTCCCGCCTTGGGATCGATGACGTCTTCTTTGGTTTTTCTTCCTGCACCAAGTTCAAGTGCGGCAACTCCTATATCATAAGTGTTTATTGCATTTATTATTCCTTTCTTATTCGCTTTTATTTTTACTGAATATTTAGATGACGGATATTTTTCCGGATGTTCCAATAATGTTACATCGCCACCTTGCAGTTTGACAATCTCTTTGAATTTATCGAAAGCTTTTCCGTTATCAACCAATTGTTTGGAGATTTCAATTCCCCCTTCAATCGATTTTGCTTTTCCGCCTAAATATATCATTGCCCCGGAAAGAGTGAACGAAAGTTCCGCTAAATCGTTATATACATTTCCTTGCAAAACTTGAATGCTTTCGTAAACCTCAAGCCAATTGCCAATATAATTACCTAATGGTTGATTCATATCTGTTATAAATGCGATCACTTTTTTCTTAAATGCCTTTGCCGTATTTATTAATGATTCCGCTAATTCTTTAGCGTCCTTGGTTTCCCGCATAAATGCACCGCTTCCGGTTTTAACGTCCAGAACCAATCCGTCAATTCCTTCCGCCAGTTTTTTGCTCATTATACTGGCGGTTATCAATGGTATCGATTCTACCGTGGCGGTAACATCACGCAAAGAATAAATCAATTTATCTGCCGGAGCAATATCTTTGGTTTGACCAATTAAAACCGCTCCGCTTTTATTTAATACACGCTTGTAGGCAGAAATATTCAAATCCGTTTTAAAACCTGTTATCGCTTCCAGTTTATCCAACGTTCCGCCCGTATGTCCCAAGCCTCTGCCGGAAATCATGGGAACATTAACTCCTGCCGCTGCAACAATGGGAGCCAAAATTAGAGAAGTCTTATCTCCCACACCTCCGGTTGAATGTTTGTCAATCTTCTTCCCCTTTATTTTTGAAAGGTCAATGATTTTTCCGCTGTATAACATTGCTTCGGTTAATGCTGCGGTTTCCTTTTTCGAAAAGCCGTTCAAAAAACCCGCCATCAAAAATGCGGAAAATTGGTAATCGGGAATCTTATTTTTCGTAAAATTATTAATTAAATATTTAATCTCTTCAGTCGATAATTCTTCCTTATTTCGTTTTTTTCTTATTAATTCGACAGTATTCATAATATCTCCACAGTAATTAAAATGACACGAATTGAAAATATATCCTATTTTCGATATTATTCAAATATAAATAATGATTATTGTTCATTTAAGCAGAGGCAAATATGTTCGACGAAAATTATAATTTCACTGTTGTTGACAGATTTTTAAAATATGTAAAGATTGATACTCAATCGGATGAAGATTCGGAAACTTGTCCAAGTACCGAAAAACAGAAAGACTTATCGCTTTTATTAGTTGAAGAGTTAAAAGCTTTGGGGTTGGAAGATGCACACATGGATGAAAACGGTTATGTAATGGCAACCCTTCCATCAAATAGCGAAAAGGATGTTCCCGTTATTGGATTCATTTCCCATGTGGATACTTCCCCGGCGGTTTCGGGTGCAAACGTTAATCCTCAAATTGTAAAAAATTATCAAGGCGGAGATATTCAACTTCCAAACGGAAAAGTGATTTCTGCCGAAAAGAATCCCGAACTAAAAGATATGATCGGATTCGATATTATCACAACAGACGGAACAACTTTATTGGGTGCCGACGATAAAGCCGGTATAGCAGAAATAATGGATGCGTTAAACTATTTGGCAACTCATCCCGAAGTTAAACATGGTACAATCAAAGTCGGATTCACTCCAGACGAAGAGATTGGCAGAGGTGCAGATAAATTTGACGTGAAAAAGTTCGGTGCCAAATATGCTTATACTATTGATGGTTCCACAAGAGGTGAAGTGGAAACCGAAACTTTTAGTGCAGACGCAACAGTAATTACATTTCACGGAATCAATGTTCACCCCGGTTACGCGAAAGGGAAATTGGTTAATTCCATGAAAGTTGCAGCCCACTTTTTGGAAATGCTTCCGAAAGATACTCTTTCCCCTGAAACCACCGAAGGAAGAGAAGGCTATGTACACCCTGTTTCTGTTAACGGTAATGAAGAGAAAACAGTTGTTAAATTCATCATTAGGGATTTCTTGGCAGACAAGTTAAAAGAATATGAAAACATACTTAAAGAATTATGTGAAAAAGCAGTTGCCGATTTCCCCGGTTCCAAGTATGAATTTGAAGTGATTGAACAATACAGAAACATGAAATATGTATTGGACGAACACCCTGAAGTTGAACAGAATGCTTTGGAAAGCTTGAAAAGATTGGGAATCACTCCAATACAATCTGCAATAAGAGGCGGTACAGACGGCAGCAGACTTAGTTATATGGGCTTGCCGGCACCAAATCTTTTTGCCGGCGGACATAACTTCCATGCAATTACAGAATATGTTGCAATCCAAGATATGGAAGCATCTGTTAAAAATATTGTTACGCTCTGCCAAATTTGGGAAGAGAAAGCTTAATTGTTTAACCCCCTCATCATGAGGGGGTTTTTTATTCTTATTTGTTATCATGAAAATTGCATTAATTCAACAATCGGCCGGCACCGATATCCGGAAGAATATCGATAAAGGAATTGAAAATGTTTATTCGGCTGCGGCAGCCGGGGCTAAAATTATATGTTTCCCAGAACTTGCTTTCACTCCGTTCTATCCGCAAAAAAGAAGCGACGGAAATAACTTGGACTTAGCGGAAGAAATTCCGGGTAGAATAACAAATGAATTTTCGCAAATTGCTAAAGAGAAAGGAATTGTTATCATTTTAAATCTCTACGAAAGAGTTGGGGATAAAACTTTCGATTCCACTCCAATTATTGATTCAAACGGAAAAATAGCAAATGTTGTCCGGATGATGCATATAACTCAATATGAACATTTTTACGAACAGGATTATTACTTTCCCGGTGATCCGGAAATTAAAATTACCGGAACTGAGTTCGGGAAAATTGGGATTGCAATTTGTTACGATAGGCATTACCCGGAATATATGAGAGCCTTGGGCTTAGCCGGAGCGGAAATAGTGTTCATTCCTCAAGCAGGTGCAATAGGCGAATGGCCGGAAGGTCTTTACGAAGCCGAAGTTCGAACCGCAGCTTTTCAAAACGGTTACTTTACTGCATTGTGTAATAGAGTGGGCAAAGAAGAGAATCTCCATTTTGCGGGTGAATCTTTCGTATCCGACCCGGATGGAAAAATTATTGCCAGGGCTGCATCGGATAAAGAGGAAATACTTTATTCCGAAATTGACTTAGATTTGGTGAATAATTCGTATGCACGTAAATTATTTATGCGTCACAGAAGAAAGAACATTTACGGGAAATGGTTCGAAGAATGATAAACTACAATCGATTTTTGCAGATTGCGGGAATAATAGACCAAGAAGAAGCAGATATGCTAATTGAATGCGGGGTGAAATTCCTTGGCTTTCCGCTCAGGTTACCTGTTCATAAAGAGGATTTAACGGAAGATTCGGCTGCAAAAATTATATCCACTTTCCCGGATGATGTTCATGGTGTGCTAATTACTTATTTGTCGGAAGCCGGAGAGATATTTGAATTGATGAAATATTTAGGTGTGAATATTGTTCAGCTTCACGGTGAAATTGAAAAAGAAGAAATTCTAAAATTAAAAAGATTATTGCCTGAAATATCAATTATTAAAAGTTTGGTGGTTCACTCCAATTATGAAGATCTTAAATTCAAAGTTGAGAATTTATCTGATGTGGTAGATGCATTTATCACCGATACTTTCGATCCTGAAACAGGAGCCAGCGGAGCAACCGGCAAAACCCACGATTGGGAAATCAGCAAGAAATTAATTCGACAAAGCTCCAAACCCGTAATTCT
>CAZULK010000028.1:18133-24232 GCA_964621225.1 uncultured Melioribacteraceae bacterium
AGGGAAAGTCCCAAACCGTTACCGTCGAATGCTCTTGAATATCCTTGATCTTCCTGTCTGAATGGTTCGAATACAAACGGAAGGAATGATTCGCTTATTCCAATTCCGGTATCCTTAATCAAGCAACGTATAAAATCTCCTTTATCTTCAACCTTGATTGTTACTTCGCCTTCATCTGTAAACTTTACGGCATTATCTATTAAATTATCAAATATAACATCAATAGCCGTAGAATCCGTATAAATCAAATGGGATTTATCTTCGGCTATAACCGTTAATTTAATATTTTTCTTCATTGCCATTCTATGCTTGTCGGCAATTGGAATAATAACATTTTTTACCAAATCCACGTCTTCTTTAGTTGGTTGATACAGGTCTAATTCCAATTCCGTTTTATATATCAGTGAATCAATTGTGCGGGTGATTCTATCCAAAGACCTGACAACAGACTCCTTTGCGAATATTTTTTCATATTCCGATTCATCCACATTTTCAGTAAGAAAATAAACTGCATTTAAAATTCCATTTAAAGGAGTTCTTATTTCATGCGAAATTTGCGCAAGGAATTGATTCTTAAGTTTGTTCGAATTTTCGGCATTCAATTTGGCTTTTCTGTTTTCTTCAATCATCGCTTTCAATTTTTCCGTCATATTGTTGAAAGCGTCTCCGAGGGTTGCCATTTCGTCGTACAGAAACCGGGTATCTGCCCTTATGCCCAAATTCCCTTTGCTAATCTCGTTTGCTGTTATGGAGAGTAAATTCAATGGTCTGCTTACAATTAACCAGATAGTAAAACTGGAAAGAAAACCTACAATTAAAATACTTAACACTACTATTATAGCTGCGTATCTTTGAAATTCATCAATGGCAATTTGATACTCATCTTCTGTCCATTTTTTTACAATGATAGATTCGGAAGTTTTTACTTTACCAAGCACATAAAAATCTCCATCAATTTCGACAGAGATTACAGGCTTGTTAAACTTAATCTCATTATTCCTGATCTTTAATATTACCTTTCCGTAATCAGCCAGTAAATTGTTCGGGTTAATATTGTTTTCATCATTTACAAAGATATAATCATAATTGCCAATTTTGAGTGCATTATCAAAATTGTGATAATGTTCCTTGTGACCGAGGTCGTAGTAATTTATAATCTCTTCAACCGAGTGAATGCGATTTTTAATCTCAACTTCTTTAAGAAGGTCAACTATTTTGGTTCTAACGGAAAGCGCACCGAAGGATAGGGGAATGGTGGAAAATATTATAAACCAAACTGTTAATCGAAGACCCAAAAAATTATTGGCTAATCCCAAATGATGAACGAAATTATCCAATCTTAATTGAAACTTAGTGTATTCCGGTGTAATCTTTACATCGAGCGGTTTTCTTAATCTTTTAGGAAGAGCAACCCAAATTAGGGATGTCATCACAGATGTGTAAAGAAATTCAGGTACAAAACCGGCAAATATTTTTTTAAGTGCAAAATAAGGAGAAATGCTTCCTCCGGAAATTAAAGCGAAGGTATCGGGGAAAACATAATAGGTTAAATAATATATAGGTAAATAAAAGACGAAATAATAAAGAAATACAATGCTAATCCAACCCAACAGAAAAGTTGGCATGGCTAGTTTTTTATAAACAAAGTTTCTATATAGGTATGAAAAAATAAGTGCTGGAAAAATATGTTGTGCAACAATATATGGAATCAATTGTGAATTTTGGTCGTAAAGAGAAGCCAAGAGTGCAGTAACTGAACCACCGATTGGTCCAAACAATGCAGCCGAAATAAGAACAAATACTTCCCTTGGGTCTGTAATAACATTGGTTCCCGGGATTGTTATATGTACATGGAAGAAAATTAGAAGAAAGGAAATAACACCCAGAATTACCCCTCCAACGGGAATGACAATTTTATTATTGTAAATCCATTTCGGCATTAATATTCCACTTGAGTAATAGTAGGTTTCAAAAATAAGTAAATTTATTAAAAAATTAAATTTCGGAATGAATAAAAGCTAATTCTTTAACTAATGAAATGCCTATAGTGTTTAAAACGGTCAATAATTTCCCTCACATATTTAACGGTTTCTTTTCCGTTACAGTAACCGTTTCTTACAACCGGGTCGTTGTAATATTTTTTCTTGCTCTTCAGCAATAAATATTTTTCCACATTGTCGAACCAAATTTTAGGATTGGCTCCATATTTTTCGGCTAACTTCATTGCATCCAAAATATGTCCGAAGCCAATATTATACGAAGCAAGTACGAACTTCATTCTTTCGTCTTTATCCTCAATATAATCTTTCCAAAAATTGTCCAACCAAAGTTCATATTTTAATCCTGCATGAAGACTTTGCACGGGATCGCGCGGATTTTCCACTCCGTAATGTTTTGCTGTTTCCGGCATCAACTGCATCAAACCCACGGCGCCTGCCCATGATTTGGCGTTCGGGTCGAATTGCGATTCTTGATATACCTGCGAAGCCAAAATTCTCCAATCCCATCCCAATTGAACTGAGTATTTTTTCAATATATCATCATATTGGGAAATCTTTCCGCTTTCCATAGCAAAAAGATCGCTTCTTCTTCTTCTGGCGTATGCAATTCTGTTTTTATAATATTTATTATAAATAACATAGTACTCCGATTTTCTGCGCATTTTCTTAATCCACGAATTTACGGTATCCAATAAAGCTGGTGAACTTTTTCGTACCGCCCAAGCTACTTTTTGCGGAAGTGATAATTCGGTGCTGATGTCTATATCGGGATAATAAGCTTGATTAAGCTCGGCAATGTTTTCATCAGATACAGTATAATCAATTTGACCTTCGGCAACCATCCGGATGAGGTCTTCCGTTGTATAATCTTCCGGAGCTTCCACAATATTGATTTCTCCACCAATTTCGTCGGACAAATTTTTCATTCGCATTAAATAGGCTGAGCCTGCTCTTACATATACTGTTTTTCCTTCCAATTCCAAGGGGCTGCGGATTAACATTTCCTCAATTTCGTGAAGACGCATTCTTCTCCATCCCTCGGGTCTGCGTTGAACCAACACTTGCTTAGTTGTGTTGTGGTGATATGTGAATGCAATCTCATCTGATCTATCCTTTGTAACGGTCAGATTGAATGCAATTAAATCTCCTTCAAAATTATTGAGCGCGCTTATCATTTCGTTGATGCTCGGTTTTACTTTTATCTCAACTTCCACTCCCAAATATTTTCCCAAAGATTGGAGAAGCTCGTATTCATAACCCATTGGCTTACCTTTGTAAATAAAATAGCTGTAAGCGTTGTAGCCTGTAAGAGCTATGAGCTTTCCTCTTTTTAGAATTTGTTGGAGATCAACCCTCGTCTCCGGTTCCTTTTTAGATTCCTCGTTTGGAGAGGAACAAGAGAAAACCATCATCAACAAGAGTAGAAAAGAAATGATATGTTTAATTCTAGCCGCCTTCATATTAAAATGCGCAGATAGCACGAATGCTTAATTCAAGATATGAGAAATTAATCAAAAATACAATATTGACAAGAATTTTTGAGCAAGCAGGAATGAAAGAATATTCCTCACAAATTTTAATAAAATGTCAGATTTTCTTAAATATTTTGTAGGTTTTGCATATATTGCATCCTCCATAACCCATTAGTAGGAATCCCACATTGAAGTTATTATTTTCTTTTTTAATTGCTTCTGTTCTTTATGCTCAGATGTCACCGGACTTTCAATCTCATAGGAAAAGAATATCCTCTGCCGTAAGCGAGATTCAAAGAATTTATAATAAAGGTAAATCCTTTCCTCCTTTTCAATCCGACTCATCATATTACTACGGACGATTGTTATTGAAATTGAGCCCGGGGAAACATCTCGATTCAACGAAAGCGATGGGAAATTTTTTAATCGCAAAAAGTTATTTCGGTAAAAATAATTTCGACAGTTCTGTTTACTATTTCAAGAAATCCATTAATGCGATAGACGATGTAGATAAAATGGGAGAGTTTTTTGTTTCGGCCAAGAACTTATTGGCAATATCGTATATGAGGAAAAGAGATCCTCAAAACGCGAAAAAAGTTTTTGAAGAGTTATTGGACGAAATTGAGCTAACTAATAATAGAGGTTTAATAGCCGGCATTTATAATAATTTTGCAAATCTTCACAGGCAAATTCACGATTATGACCTGGCTTTGAAATACTATGAAAAATCCATTGAATATTCCGGTGATTCAATGCCTAATATTATCAATTCCTATTTTAGCATTGCATCTATTTATTCGCAGTTGAAAAAGTTTCAGGAAGCCGACCTTGCATTAAATCAAGCCCTTAAGTTGGAACGTATTCCTCCTTTCCATCGTATTGGGATTTATAATCTGAAAACCAAAAACTTCAGGGATTGGGGGAAGAAGGATTCTTCCGAATATTATGCAGAATTGGCTTTCAATGAGGCATCGGGAATTAAAGACGGGGATTTGAAATACCAAGCATTTTCGAACATGGCGGAGTTATTGATTAATAAAGGAAAGTATCCGGAAGCTGATGGAATAATAAACCGGCTTTTTGCAATGAAAAATCTGTTTAATCCGGTTTGTGAAATAAATTCATCCTATTTAAAAGTTAAACTTCTCTTCAATCAAAAAAAATATCAGGAATCGATTAAAACCGGTGAGCAGCTTATAGAAAATGCGAAAAAGTCCGGCAAAGAGTATTTTATTAAAGACACATATAAAATACTTGCGGAAAGTTACGATTCTTTGGACAATATATATTTAGCCAATTCCTATTTGAAGATTTATTCCGACTTTTTGGAAAGAAGGAAGAACGGTAGTAACAGAAGACTGGAATCAGAAATTAAAGCAAAGTATGATGTAAATAAACTGAACAGCAAAGTTGAGTCGTCTTATAAACTAGTAACGGTAACTACTATACTTACAATTCTATCAATATTCGCCGGAATAATTCTACTTGTTTGGGGAGTTAAAAGTTATAAAAAATATAAACAAGAAGAGATTCTTGCCGGAAAATTAGAAGCCGAAAAGGAAAAGCATAAAGAAAATTATTTGAAATTAGCGGAATCGGTTGAAAGAAAGGCTGTCGGAGAGAATGGTTATATAATAATTAATGATAAAAAAATAGAGTACAATGATATAATTTCCATCAAATCTTTCGGACATTATCTCTATTATAATTTAATGAGCAGAAAAAAGCCATATTTGGAAAGAAACACTTTAAAAGAGATATCATCCAAATTACCGAAGAGTAATTTTATTCAAATTCATCGCTCACATATGATAAATTTACTTCATGTAAAAAGTTTCGAGGGTAATGTCGTTACGCTTTCAAAAGAAGAAAAAATGAAAGTAAGCAGAACTTTTAAGCCTGTTTTTCTGGATGCATTTCGATCATTAACATAAAAATCCCAAGTAAAATTAAGTTCAAATTGCTTTTCGTGACACGCAGAATGCATTTCATGACAATATCCTTGTAAAACAGTCCAAAACAAATAGATTGTCCCTTGTAATTAGACAAAATATCCACAAATCAACAAGGAGACACTATATGAAAACCAGATATTTGGTTTTGTTATTTTTTCTAACAATCCCATTGTTTGCGCAACATACTTCGCAATTGAATTTTTCCTACTTTAACGAAACTAACATTTCCGGATTCGGATTTGGGGTTTACGAGAGGGAAAGCATATCCGGAATTTCGTTAGCGGCGGAATCGAGAATCAGTTTAATTTCAGATGAAGGAGAAAATTCCACTACTTTTGCCGATTTTATTGTCGGTTTGGGGGCAACCTATTCGTTGGTATTTTCAGAAAATCAGGAATTTGTTCCTTTCGTAGGAGCCACAGCCGGGATAGGATATATTTATGGAGATAATTCCGTGGAACAGTATGCACCTAACGACGAAACTCTCCAAAATAATATCGAAAACAGAGTCGCTCCGATTGCCGACGGAGCTTATTTCTATTATAATTTGAAGATCGGGATCGATTGGGTTATTGGTGGATACCTGAGTAATCCTTTCGGACTTAACATTTCCTACAACATCGGTAATTATAATAGAATTACTGCCGGATTTACAACAGATATGCACATCAT
>CAZULK010000029.1:0-2222 GCA_964621225.1 uncultured Melioribacteraceae bacterium
GGATAGTATTTTATTTATATTAAAATTCAACAAGCCTTTCCTCGGCTGAAAAATCCGCACAGGATATATTTAACTTTAATAATGTGCCAAAATATTCTAATTAAATTTATTAGGCAAGTAAAAAATCAATAATAATTTTTAATTTTTTTAGAAATGTGATTTACGTCAGAAGAAGAGTTTAATGAAATAAATTAAAAAATTAAAGTCCACATTATATAATCGATTATTAAAATTGAAGCAGATGTCAGCACAAAACTACGAATAGTTGACAAGCCAACCCCTTCAGCTCCTCCTTCGGTTTTAAACCCAATATGGCAACCAATTAAAGCCGTTACTCCTCCAAAAGCCATTCCTTTGACCATTCCGAAAAGAAAATCGCCAAGGTGAAAGAACCTGCGTACGGATTCAAAAAAGACATCGAATGAGACACTTAAAAAATAATTCGAAATAATGAATGCACCGAATACAGCTATAACATCTGCAAAAATTATTAATACCGGCATCATCAGTGTGGCTGAAAGAAATCTGGGTAATGCCAAATATCTTATAGGACTGATGCCCATTGTTTCCAAGGCATCGATCTGTTCGGTTACTTTCATTGTGCCTAACTCTGCGGCAATGGAAGCTCCCACTCTTCCTGCAATAACAATTGCGGTAAGAACAGGACCCAATTCTGTAATAATTGCTCTACTTGTTGCAGTGCCCAAAAAGCTTAACGGTGCAATCCCTTTCAATTGGTAAGCTGCTTGCCAAGCTGCAACAGCTCCTGTAAAGATTGCAATAATCATCACGAGAGGAAGAGAATTTACTCCGATATGTTCCATTTGGTAAAGGATATGCTTTCTGTTCCGGAATATTTTCGGAAAAAATCTCAATATCTCTCCGAAGAGAATTGATATTTCTCCGACTTCTTCAGTGAATTTTAAAAATTTTCGTCCTATAAGTGCAAACATCTTTTCCGGAATAAAATGAATAAAAAAGCATTACAATATAATTATCATTTATCTTTTTTGCGTTCAATCCCTTTTTTTTAATATTTTGCGAATGTCATTAATATATTTAATGCATCATTCCCTTATAGAAAAAATAAAGGTGAAAAATGAAAGAGATTAAATTTCAGATCAGCGAAGAATCAAAATCGGTATCATTACCGGAAGAATTAGTATTCGGGAGAAACTTCACTCCTCATGTATTCGAAATGGATTACATTGCAAGCAAAGGTGGTTGGCAGGATCCCGTAATAAAAGACCACACCAATTTATCAATTTCTCCTGCTGCCATGGCATTACATTATGGACAAGCAATATTCGAAGGATTGAAAGCCTACAAGCAGGACGACGGAAGAATTGTAATGTTCCGCCCGGACAAAAATGTGGAAAGAATGAACCGCTCGGCTAAAAGACTCTGTATGCCGGAATTGGATGTTGAACTTGTTTTGGAAGGTTTTCGTAAACTGGTCGCACTCGATAAAGATTGGATACCAACAAAACCGGGACATTCATTATATATTCGTCCGTTAATGTTTGCAACCGATCCGTTTTTGGGGGTTCGTCCGGCAGACGAATATAAATTTATTGTTATGCTTAGCCCGGTGGGACCATATTATCCAGAAGGTTTTAAACCCGTACCGATCATGACTACCGACAAATATGTTCGTGCAGTACGCAAAGGTGTAGGCGATTGCAAAACTGCGGGAAACTATGCTGCAAGTCTTCTTGCTCAAAAAGAAGCAAAGGCAGAAGGATATACTCAAGTACTTTGGTTGGATGCTATCGAACAAAAGTATTTGGAAGAAGTAGGAACGATGAACATTTTTGTTCATTTCAAAGACGAAGTGGCAACTCCCATGTTAACCGGTTCAATTTTACCCGGAGTAACAAGAATGTCCGTTCTTCAAATATTGAAAGAATGGGGAATGAACGTAAACGAAAGAATGATTTCCATCGATGAAGTTGTTGAAGGATACGACAACGGAAATCTCATGGAATTATTCGGAACCGGAACTGCCGCAGTTATATCTTCGGTTAGCAAACTGAAATACAGAGACAAAATACTTCAGTTCAACGAAGATGAGGCTGGCGAACTCGGAACAAAATTATATAAAGCCATAACCGATATTCAATACGGAAGAACGGAAGATAAATACGGTTGGATCTTCCCGGTTGAATAAATACTATTAATATAAAATATCGTTTAATTAAGGGCAAAAGAAATTATTTTAC
>CAZULK010000029.1:2232-23995 GCA_964621225.1 uncultured Melioribacteraceae bacterium
CCCTTGACACGTGCGCACTTGTTCACTATATTTGCAGTGAACAATTGGACACTATAATGAAAAAAGAATTAACAGAAAGACAAAGAGAAATCCTTCAATTCATCGAAAACTTCATCGAAGAGAACAATTATCCGCCTACTTACAGGGAAATTGGAGCAAAATTCAATATTTCCAGCACTTTTGGGGTAAAAAGGCACATCGATGCACTGGTTAAAAAAGGATATTTGATTTCCGGAAATAATACCAGCAGAACTTTAAGTTTGGTAAACAGCCCTCAAAAAAGTGAAAATGTAGCCAATTATACAGACAATGTAGTTGAAATTCCGTTAATTGGACGTGTTGCTGCAGGATATCCTGTTCTTGCGGAAGAAAATGTTGAAGGAACTTTAACAGTATCCAAAAGTTTAATCGGAAATAGCGGAGAGCATTTTGGGCTTAAGGTACGAGGCGACAGTATGATTGAGGCCGGAATATTGGAAAATGACGTTGTGATCGTCAGCATACAAAAAATTGCGAGAAATGGCGATATTGTAGTTGCAATGCTCGACGGTGAAACGACTTTGAAAAGATTCGAAAAAAATAGCGCAGAAATCCGATTAATTCCGGAAAATAGGAATTACCCGGTTATTAGGGTAAACAAATCGAATGAATTTTCGATAATAGGAAAGGTAGTAGGTTTATTCAGAAATTATAATTAATCTGAGGTATCTATGAAATCGGACATTTTTGAAGAGGCAATGCATAATAGAAACAGATTGGAATTCCTTTACGGTTTCGACAGAGTTACATTAGAGCCTTATTACATCAGTAAAAACAGAGAAGGCAAAAAGGTAATTTTTGGAAGAGTAAATAATTCTCATGAAATAAAAATGTTTGAATTTGATAAGATTGTAAATATCAGGGTATTGAAAAATTCCAAGTATACACCAATAATACCTATTTATTATTCAATGAACTAGGTAGAAAAATGAGTGTTTATAAACCTGAAGAAAAAGTAGATCAGCTTATAAAGCATTTCTGGAAAAACGGATATATGACCGTTAGCAGGAAGTTTGGTAAATATCTTCCTCCTCCCAAGCCAGTGGGTAATTACCAAGTGGATGCCGTAGGAAAGTATAAAAAGAAATATGTTTTGGGTGTTACCCTGTCCGAAAATGAATTAAACGATCCTCAAATCTATTCTAAACTTGAATTCTTGGCTACCCGTAAAACACGGTATTCCCATGTAAAAGTAACTCTTTTTGTAGGAGTACCGAAGGATTCCATTAAAAAAGCAAGGGCAATTGTTTCCACCTTAAGCGAAGAGACAAGAAAAAACATCAAATTAGTCCCCCTCTCAAATAATTAATTTTTTTCATTTTTTTTGACACAAAATGCCGTATCGTTTGTAAAAGACTTATTCTTTGTTCTTTTAATACTGCATCGAAAGTAATTACCTTGATATTTAAGGGGTTCAACTTTATTTTAGCAGGTCTGTTTGGAATAAATTGGAAGAATTGATTTGAAATTAACTCAACAAGAATTAGAAAGACTGGAATCGCTAAAAACCAAAGGTTCCATCCCGCGTCATATTGCAATAATTATGGACGGTAACGGAAGATGGGCAAAGCAAAAGGGATTGCCCAGAGTTGCCGGGCACAGGCGGGGTGTGGAAACAGTTAGATTAGTTGTTGAGTTATGCGCCAAACTGGACGTAAAATATTTAACCCTTTATACTTTTTCCACCGAAAACTGGAAACGACCGAAAGACGAAGTTTCTACATTGATGAGGCTCATCGTAAAAAGTTTGCAAAACGAAACCGACGAGCTTCATGCAAATAATGTGAAACTTACAACTATTGGCGATGTGAGTCATCTTCCGGATTTAGTGGTAAATGAATTGAAACAAGCCACTGAAAAAACAAAAGACAATACAGGTCTTGTGTTGAATTTGGCACTCAGTTATTCAGGCAGGTGGGAAATATTGGAAGCGATCAAAAAAATTGCTTCGGAAGCAAAAGAAGGTAAAATAGAAATTGAACAAATAGATGAAAAGTTAGTTTCATCCAAATTACAAACGGCAGGAATGCCGGATCCGGATCTTATGATTCGTTCCGGAGGAGAAATGAGAGTCAGCAATTATTTGCTTTGGCAAATTGCATACTCCGAAATTTATGTAACCAAAACTTTATGGCCCGATTTTAAGGCAAACGATTTATTATTGGCTGTTGAAGATTATCAAAGTAGAGAGAGAAGATTTGGTCTTATTAGTGAACAAGTTAAAAACGGCAAAGATGTTCAAAATACTGAAAATGAACCATCCTCAAAAGTGGCTCAGGTTTAGCCTAGTTGTTTTATTTTTAATTTCCTCAACTGTTTTTCCCCAGCTTAAAAAGGCGAATTACCAAATATTGGGGATAAGTGTGGAAGGAAATTTATCCGCCGATCCGGCAACTATTATTGCCAACAGCGGATTGAAGGTGAACGAGGAAATTGAAATTCCCGGCGATCAAACCATTAATGCTATCAAGCGTCTATGGTCGTTGAATATTTTCGAGGACGTTCAAATCCTTATCGACAAAAAGATTAACGATGGTGTATTCTTATTAATAAAGGTAAAAGAATATCCCCGTATTGAAATGGCAAAATTCGAAGGGAACGATGAGATTTCCGAAGATGACATAGAAGAAAAATTGACCTTCGTGCGAGGACAAATTCTTAAACCACAAGATATTGCCAGAGTAAAGAATAATATTAAAAAGCTTTACGAAGAAGAAGGCTTTTTAAATGCAAAGATTACTCCCGTGCTATTTAAATTTTTTGAAGCCGATACCATCGACGGAAATTTGATTGTAAAATGGCAAAACGTCAATGATTTATCGGATGAATACGAAACCGAATACGAAATTGATCAAGAGATTGGGAGAAATCTCGTTCGCAAAATAAAGAAAAGAGAATTGCTTCTTTACAGGATTGAAGAAGGCGACGAAGTTAAGGTCAGAAAAATTGAATTCGTCGGCAACGAAGCCTTCGACGATGACGAGTTGAAAGATGAATTCGACGAAACTTCCGAAGCCGTTTGGTGGAAATTTTGGAATTCAGCCAAATTGAATAAAGAAGATTTCGAAAAAGATAAAGAAGCTTTGACCAATTTTTACAGAAAAAACGGTTATCGCGACTTTTTGATTTTGGGAGACACTTTGCTTTATTCCAAAGACAAGAGCGAAGTAGAAATTCTGATTAGTGTTTACGAAGGCCCGCAATATAAAGTTAGAAATATTTACTGGGAAGGAAACACCGTTTATCCCGACGAAGCATTATCCGAAAGATTGGATTTCCAAAAGGGAGATATTTTCAACTACGAAAAGTTCAATCAAAATCTTCATTTTAACGAAAAACAAAATGACGTCTCTTCACTGTATCAAGATCACGGTTATTTGGGATTCCGACTGGAAACAAAAGAAGAGCGCATTGAACCGGATTCAATTGATATTCATATAAAGATAACGGAAAATTCCCGTTTTAAAATTGGTGACGTTAGAATAACCGGTAATGATAAAACAAAGGACAAAGTAATCCGCAGGGAACTTTACACCATTCCGGGCAATTATTTCAGCCGTGCGGATATTTTCAGAAGTATTCAGCAGTTGGCTAATCTGCAATATTTTAACGTAGAAAAATTGTATCAAACCGGTGTGGATTATCGTCCAGAGAATGATTCCACTGTAAATTTAATATATAATGTGGAAGAAAAATCGAGTGATTACTTAAACGCCTCGGTTGGTTATTCCGGTTCATTTGGGTTTAGCGGATCTGTCGGTGTTACCTTAACCAATTTTTCCATTGCCGAGCCATTTAAAATGGGCGGTGGACAGATTCTCAATTTCAACTGGCAGTTCGGTGTAGGTAATTTTTACAGGACTTTAACTCTCGGCTTCACTGAACCCTGGTTTATGGATACTCCAACATTGGTTGGATTCGACGTGTTTGATACCCGCCAAAGATTCTTTTACGATTTGAGACAATCGGGTGGAACTGTAAAAGTCGGTAGAAGATTAAAATGGCCGGATGATTTCTTCTATATTCAAGGATTATTCAAATTCCAGTACAACGACGTAATTGACGGCGGTAATTTCTATGTGGAAGGTTTATCCAGACAATATACACTCGGCTTCACACTTACTAGAACAGATATTGACAATCCAATATTCCCATCCAGAGGATCGAAAATATCATTCGTATCCGAACTTTCCGGCGGACCGTTTTTACCTGGGAATGTGGATTACTACAAATTAAATTTTACGGCGGATTTATATAAAAGACTTTTCAACTCGAATAAATTGGCATTCTATTCCAGCGTTAACTTGGGATATATTAAAGATCTGAAATTAGGAACGCCTATCAACCCGTTTGAATTTTTCTACATGGGCGGAAACGGATTAGTAATAGCCACCACTCCCCTTCGCGGGTACGAAGACAGAACCGTTGGACCGAGAAACGGAAACGGGGACGTAATTGGTGGTAGAGTGATGACCAAGTTCACTGCGGAATTAAGATTTGCAGCCGCATTGGAACCGATGCCGATCTATTTCCTAACATTTGCCGAAGCGGGAAATGTATTTTATAATTTACAACAAACTGATATATTTGATCTTCGAAAATCAGTCGGTGTTGGAGCCCGTATTTTAATCAACCCAATTGGTTTGATTGGTTTCGATTTCGGATACGGATTCGACAGAAAACAAGTTGATGGTAAAGACCCCGCGTGGTTATTCCATTTTCAATTTGGAAGAGGTTTTTAATTTAATTAAACATGAGGTATAAAGTGAAAAAACTAACTGTTTTTATTCTATTGTTTTTGGCAACATTTACATATGCGCAAAAAATCAAAATTGGTTATGTAAACTCTCAACAAATTCTTTTACAATATTCCGAAGCTATTAAAGCTCAGAGCGATTTGGATGCAATTGTAAAAAAATGGAATGCACACATTGACAGTTTAACTACTCAATTACAAAATAAATATTCCCAGTTCCAGCAACAAGCACAAACAATGACCCAACAAGGTCAGGAAGCCGCTCAACAAGAGCTTGTTCAATTGGATCAAGAAATTAACAAATTCCGTCAAGAAAAATTCGGACAACCTAACGGTGAGTATTTCGTAAAAGAAGAACAACTTCTTGCTCCGGTTAAAGAAAAAATTCTTAAAGCAATTAAAAAAGTTGCAAAAGAAGAAAAAATGAATTTTGTTTTCGATAAAAGCGGCGACGTGCTTTTGCTTTACGCAGACGAAACTTATGATATTACTTTCAAAGTTTTGGATGCTCTCAAAAGAGGAAAACTTTAATTTAAGAGGATAATATGAAAAGAACGGTTTTATTTGCTTTTCTTTCCTTATTCTTTTCCGTGCCGCTATTAGCACAGCTGAAAATCGGCTATGTTGATTCCGATGCCATAATGAAGCAGCTGCCCGATGCGCAGGATGCTCAAAAGAAATTGGATGATCAAATTCAAGAGTGGCGGGAAGAACTAAAGAAAATGAAGGACGAATGGAAAAAGAAATACGATGATTACGATCAACGTAAATTAACCATGAGTCCTCAACGAAGAGATGAAGTTGAAAAAGAACTCATGAAATTGGAAGAGGAAATTGCCAACTTCAGAGAACAAAAATTTGGCGCAAACGGAGAATTATTCCGCAAAGAAGAAGAGCTGATGAAACCGATTCAGAACAGAATATTCACCGTTATACAGGAAATTGCGGAAGAGGAAGATTTTGATTTCATCTTCGACAGAAGCGGAGATATTCTTTTTCTTTACGCTAAAGAAGAATATGATATAACCAACATGGTTTTAGATAAACTTAAGTTATGATTTATGAAGATTTCAATAAAAGATGCCGCCGAGTTAATCGGCGGCAAAATTATCGGTTCGGAAAACATTTTTGTTTCAAACATTTCTCGCATTGACGAAGCTCAACCCGGCGACCTCACATTTCTCTATCTTCCAGCTTACGAAAAATTTTTTGAATCTACCAAGGCATCTGCAATAATTGTCAAACCGGGATTTAATAAGACAAGAGACGATATTACTTATATCGAAGTTGAAAAACCGAATGTAGCAATTCAACAAATAATCATCAAGTATTTCAAATACGATCTCCCACTCGAAGGCATTGATCCTTCGGCATCAATTCATCCATCTGCAAAATTAGGTAAGAATGTATCCATTGGAAAAAATGTCGTTATTTCCGATGGATGTGAGATTGGGGATAATACGAAAATATTTCATAATACCGTTTTGCTTAAAGGATCGAAAGTGGGTTCGGACTGTTTGATTTACCAGAATGTTAGTATAAGGGAATTTTGTGTGGTTGGAGACAGAGCCATTATTCATCCGGGGGTTGTGATCGGTTCGGACGGGTTCGGTTTTTCTCCCGACGAAAAAGGTGTTTATCATAAGATACCTCAAATAGGAACAGTTGAAATTGGAAATGATGTTGAGATTGGAGCAAATTGCACCATAGACAGGGCTGCGATTGGCAAAACAAAAATTGGCAATGGCGTGAAATTGGATAATTTAATTCAAGTTGCACACAATGTCAGTATTGGAGATAATACTGTAATATCGGCTCAAACCGGGATATCGGGTTCAACAAAAGTTGGCAAAAATGTTATCCTTGCCGGACAGGTTGGAGTGGCAGGTCACATTGAAATCACGGACGGCGTTATTGTGGGAGCTCAAAGCGGAGTTTCAAAGTCGTTAACAAAACCCGGAAAATATTTCGGTTATCCTGCCAAAGATTGGGGCATGGCTTTACGACTTGAATCTCATGTACGAAACCTTCCCAAATATGTGGAGACAATAAAATCACTCGAGAAAAAGATTGAAGAATTAGAATCAAAAATTGAAAATAATGAGGAAAAATAGATGTTAGAGAAACAAAGGACCATTAAAAAAGCGACTTCACTTTCCGGAATGGGCTTACATACCGGAACCGAATGTACTATGACTTTTAGACCGGCACCCGAAGATTACGGAATAAGATTCAGAAGAATAGATTTGGGCGGAAGTCCCGAAATTCCGGCTCTTGCGGAATACGTTGTTGATGTTTCCCGTGGTACAACATTGGGCATTGGGGAAACAAAAGTACATACAGTGGAACATGTTCTTGCTGCAATTGCAGGATTACAAATAGACAATATTATTATTGAATTGGACGGAATAGAACCCCCTATCGGCGACGGAAGCGCAATGCCGTATGTGGAAAAATTATTGGAAGCCGGAATCGAAACCCAAGAAGCACCAAAAGATTATTTGATAATTGATAAAACCGTAATGTATCACGAAGAGGATCGCGGAGTTGATATTGTTGCTTTACCTCTGGATGATTTTAGAGTTACCGTAATGGTTGATTATCAAAATCCCGCATTAGGTTCACAGCATACGGGCTTGTTCGATCTTCAAAAAGAATTTGTCGAAGAATTTGCTCCTTGCAGAACATTCTGTTTTTTAAGTGAAGTTGAACAACTTGCCGAATCGAATTTAATCAAAGGCGGTAATTTGGATAATGCCGTTGTAATTGTTGATCACGATATTGACGAAAAAGGATTGGATGATTTAGGCAAAAAGATAGGTCTTGATCATAAAATTACGGTTGGGCCAACCGGATTTTTAAATGACAAAACATTGAGATTTAAAAACGAACCTGTAAGGCATAAACTTCTTGACATGCTTGGCGATTTAACGTTGATAGGTGCTCCAATTAAAGCTCAGATTTTAGCAGCTAGACCGGGACACAAAGCGAATGTTGAATTCGCCAAACAAATAAGAAAATTGTACCAGCAAAAACAATTGGAGAAAAAATATCAACATGTTAAAAAGGAAGGAGTAGTATTCGACATAAATGCTATTCAAAAGATACTTCCTCACAGATATCCTTTCTTGCTGGTTGATAAAATAACACATTTGGAATTGGACAAAAAGGTAATTGGTATTAAATCCGTTACTATCAACGAGCCATTTTTCCAAGGTCATTTCCCAGGACAACCAATAATGCCCGGAGTATTAATAATCGAAGCAATGGCACAAACAGGCGGAATTTTAATGCTTAATTCCTATATAGATCCAAGCGAAAAACTTGTTTATTTCATGGGAATAAATAATGCGAAATTCAGAAAACCGGTCGTGCCCGGAGACCAATTGGTTATGGAAGCAGAATTAGTAAGTAAGAGAAGCAAGATAGTAATTATTAAAGCGAAAGCTTTTGTGGGAAATAATTTAGTTGCGGAAGCAGATTTAACCGCAGCCGTAGTTGATAGAGAAAATAAGAAGGAAGACTAGAGAAGATGAGTAATATTCACCCAACCGCCATGGTTAGCGGTAAAGCCGAATTAGGAGAAAATGTAACAGTAGGACCTTATGCAGTTATTTATGACGATGTTCAGATTGACGATAATTCGATAATCGGTCCTCATGCAGTTATTTATGATGGTGCAAGAATAGGAAAAAATGTTAAAATTTATCAATCCGCTTCGGTTTCCAATGTACCACAGGATCTTAAATTCGCTAACGAAGAAAGTTATTTCTACATTGGCGATAACACTACGATTCGTGAATTTGTTACGCTTCACAGAGGCACTGTGGAAACAGGATTTTCCAAGATTGGTAAAAACTGTTTGCTAATGGCTTATGCCCACGTTGCACATGATTGCATTATCGGAGATAATTGTATCATTGCAAACAGCGTTCAAATTGGCGGTCATGTGGAAATGGAAGATTGGGTAATTATAGGAGGAACAACGCCTATTCACCAATTCTCCAAAATTGGAAAACACGCAATGGTTGGGGGCGGTTTCCGTGTTACGGTTGACATCCCTCCGTTCGTATTAGCTGCAAATGAACCTTTGAGATACGTAGGACTCAATTTGGTTGGATTGCGAAGACGTGGTTTTTCGAACGAAGAAATATTGACTTTGAAGGATGTATACAAACTATTATATCTTTCCGGTTTAAATACTTCACAAGCAATCGAAGAGATCAACAACAAATACTCTGATGATAAGAATGCTCAAGCTGTGCTGGAATTTATTGAAAAAAGCAACAGGACATTGTTGAAAGCATGAATTGGAAGTTAATCCTCCATAATGCAAATGACGGTCAATACAATATGGACTTTGACGTTCGGTTAGCCAGAGAATGCAAAGCTTCGGATGCATACTTCAGACTCTACAAATGGAATCCTTATACGATTTCACTTGGTGCTAATCAGAAGTTTGAAGATATAAATTTGGCTTTGGCTCAACAAGAAGGGATTGGAGTTGTTAAAAGACCTACCGGAGGAAGAGCTATTCTTCATGCCGAGGAAATAACATATTCCGTTGTTATTCCGTCCGATAAAATAGAATCATCAAAATCGCTTTACAATAAAATTTCCCATTCGCTTGTGAAAGGACTAAAGATATACGATAATAGATTAAACGGTCTGGAACTGGAATCTCTTCAACCCCACTTCCCTTCCCTTTTGAAACAAGAAAGCGGAATGATTTGTTTTTCTTCTACGGCAAGGCACGAAGTTAAATTTGCCGGGAAGAAATTAATAGGAAGTGCTCAAAGAAAAATGAACGGAGTCATTCTTCAACATGGTTCAATTTTACTTGGTGATTATCATCTTAATCTACCTAAATTTTTAAATGTGGATGATGAATCAAAAGTAAAATTAATAAATGAGATGAAGGATAAAACCATTTCATTGGAAGAAATTCTTTCTGAGAAAACAGATGAAAACAGATTGATCGATTCCCTTGTTAAAGGATTTGAAAAAACTTGGAATATTTCCTTCGAAAAAGAAAAACTAATTGTATAGAATTAAAGTTATTTTATACGCATAAAAATATGAGTAAATTTAAAGGCTGTTTAATTTTTTAACAGCCTTTTTGCCAATTATGAGAAAATTAAAATCAAATATAGTTTACTTCATTTTACTTTTTGCTTTTCAACTTAATGCTCAATCGATGGAGTTGAGCGAAAAGGCTCTGGAAGGCACAAAAGTTTTTGATATTACTTCCGATTCCAAGTACATTTGGTTTGCTACCAATGGGGATGGAATAATAAAACTTAATAAGAAAACGGGAAGATGGGATTCCTACAATGATGAAAATTCTAATCTCACCAATTCTTTTTTTCATTCAATTGCAGCTGACAAAAAATACGTTTATGCAGGTTCCTCCGACGGCCTTTTCATTTTGGACAAAAGAAGGAACAAATGGATAAAGAGAAAATTCGGGAAAGGCGGACAGTTAAGCAACTGGATTAGGGCAATTAAATATGATGAAAAATCAAATGCGGTTTGGATAGGAAGATTCAAATATTTAACCAAATTTGATATTCGTAGAAAAAGGTTCAAGGATTTCGACTTAACTCAAAAAGGAAACCTTAAAACAAATACCATTAAAACCATTGAATTGGAAAATAATAAATATGTTTGGTTCGGCACTGAAGGCGGATTATTAAGATACGATAAATCCCGGGACTTGGATGACGAATTTGCGGTTACCTATTTTGACAATAGTTATAATTATTTTCTCGGTCAAGGAGAAATGATATCCATTTCGGATATATTATTTGAGCAAGGCTTTATTTGGATTGGAACCGATGAATTAATAACCGAAGATAATCCCGATTTTAATTTAGGCGGACTCTTCCGTTTCGACAGAAAGAATGAATGGATCCGCTTGGATACTAAAGACGGACTGCCTGGAAACGGAATATTCTCAATTGAGCTAGTCGGCAAATATTTATGGGTAAGCACTTACCAGTTCGACCGGAAAAACAGAGAAAAATACGGACGAGGATTAACAATTATCGACAGAGAGGATTTGTCCATTAAACCAATTTTGAATAGCTCAATACCGCAAAATATCTACAAAATTTATAATGACGGAGATAATGTTTGGTTGGGAACAGATAACGGAGTTGTTAAAATTAAATTGGAAAATGAATTTGTAAAAAATTTTGAGGAAGTAAATGATTAACGTTAGTTTGGAAAGATTGAACGAACTGAAAAAGAATTTTGAAAATAAGAATATCGCAGTGATTGGCGACATGATGCTGGATGCATATTTTTGGGGAGATACAAAAAGAATTTCCCCGGAAGCTCCAGTACCGGTAATTGAAATTGATGAAGAATTTTTCCGATTCGGCGGGGCTGCCAATGTTGCGCTTAATCTTTCAACATTAAAAGCCAATCCATTTCCCTTCGGAATTATTGGAGATGATAATGACGGTGAAATATTCAAAAAATTGATGAACGATGCTAACATAAATCCGGAAGGAATAATATGCGATTCGTCCCGCCCAACAACATCGAAAGCAAGAGTGATTGCCGCAAATCAACACGTTGTTAGAATAGATAAAGAAAGCAAGGCGGAAATAAACGAAGAAACAGAGAAGAAGTTGTTGGATTCGTTTATGAATATTGTCGACAATTTGGATGCAGTAATTTTACAAGATTATAACAAAGGTGTACTTACAAAAAACTTAATCAAAAGCGTAATTGATGTTTGTAATCAAAAGGACATCATTGTTACCGTTGATCCGAAGTTTTTAAACTTTTTCGAATATAAAAACGTAACCGTGTTTAAGCCCAATAAAAAAGAAACTGAGGATGCTTTCGGTACAAAAATAATGAACGATGATGACTTGGAAAACCTCGGGAAAGAATTAAAAAGAAAATTAAATTCCAAGTATGTACTTTTAACCCTTGGAGAAAAAGGTATTGCTCTGTTTGGAAATGGTGAAGATATAAAAAGAATTCCAACCAAAGCCCGCAAAGTTGCAGATGTATCCGGCGCCGGGGATACTGTTATTTCAACATTAACCGTTGCCCTGAGTGCGGGAGCAGAAATTGAAGAAGCATCCTATCTTGCAAATTATGCCGGTGGACTGGTTTGCGAAGAGGTTGGAATTGTACCGATAGATATTGATAAACTGTTTTTATCCGTCGAAAAGGATTTAAAATGATAATAGCCGATAGAAAAGATATACTTAAGATACGAGAAGAACTAAAACGAAACGGGAAGAAACTTGTGTTCACGAACGGATGTTTCGACATTCTGCATGCAGGTCATGTTGATTATTTGAATAAAGCAAAAGAATGCGGTGACTTTCTTCTTGTAGCGTTAAATTCCGACAGTTCAATTAGAAGAATAAAAGGTGAAAAGCGTCCCATCGTTCCGCAGCATCAAAGAGCATTCATTATGGATAATTTGAAAGCTGTGGATTATGTAACTTTCTTTGATGAAGATACACCTCATGAGATAATTTCGGAATTAATTCCAGACATATTAGTAAAAGGTGCAGACTGGGACGAAGATAAGATTGTTGGAGCCGACATTGTAAAAGCGAATGGCGGTTCGGTCGAAAGAATTGAATTTGTGAACGATCAATCAACGTCGAATATAATCAAAACAATAATTGAAAGATATACGGAATAATTTGGCAAACAAAAAAAAACGGACTAAACCCAAGAGAACGGTATTTAGAAAAATAATAAATACGTTCATTGGAATATTTGGGTTTTTGGTATTTATTGTTTTGCTGGTTCTTGTTTTATCTCAAACTTCCACATTCCGTAATTACCTTAAGAATAGAATTATCGAAACCTATTCAAATTCTTTGAAAGGGAATTTGAAAATTGACGATATTAAAGGTTCATTACTGACAAATATCAGATTAAAAGATGTATCACTCTCAGACTCTACTGGGATGATATTTAATGCATCTTCAATAAAAGTAAACCTTAACCCCTTCAACATTTTTAATAGAAAATTGGAAATCTCCTCGATAGAATTGGATTCGATGAAAATTGAATTGAAAGAAATTGCTCCGGGGGTGTTAAACATATCCACTCTTGCAAAAGTCGACTCCGTTCAAAAGGAATCAACTGCACTTGAAAGTGATGAAACCGCCAGCTCCTCTACCCTCCCTTTCGATATTCTTACAGCCAAAATGAAGATAACAAATTCGGAATTCATTTATAAAGATTTCAGCCATTTAACTTCCGATTCAACTTATGGTAAATTCAATTACAGTGATATAAAATTAGACATTCTTCAGACGGAAATTATTTCCGAGATCAATTTCAAGTCGGGCGTTTATCAAGTTGGGATTGAGAATACATCAATCGGAACGAATGTAGAAGGTTTAACGATTAAGAATTTTTCTTCGGGATTGCTGCTTGCTAAAGATAAAGCACTGATAAATGAATTAACTTTGATTACAGAGAGATCAAAGATAAATATAAATGCCGAATTGGATTCCGTTAACTTTCTATCCGGCGTTGAATATCAGCAATTCGGCAATTTACCTGTACGACTTGAATTGAACGCCGATCCGTTTAATTTTGACGACCTTTCCGCATTTGTTGAATCCACAGATATTTTGAAAGGTTCACCAAAAGTAAAATTAATTGCCGGTGGTGTTTACGGCAAACTTAAAGTTGAAGATCTTAATATTACTTTAAACGAAACCAAATTAAACGCCAACGGTTATGTGTTTAATTTGCATGATCCTCAAAAATTATTGCTGGATATAAACATCAACGATTCGGAAATTAATGAAAGCGATGCGGTTCGGTTATTGCCGAGTATCGGAATACCCGACTATGATGAATTTTCATTAAATAATCTCAACATAAAATTCAAAGGTGAACCGACCAAGTTTTACACAAGTCTATCTGGCTCACATGATAATGGGAAAATTAATGTAGCCGGAAATTTGGATTTTTCTCAAGAGATAATGAATTATGATCTCACAGTGAAAACAAACAATTTGGATTTACACAAAATTTTAGGCACCAAATCGAATGTAAATGTTGATGCGAAAATAAAAGGGAAAGGAGTAGACCCTAAAATACTTTCCGCAAATTTGGATGTTAATTTATGGGATTCGGAAATAGGAACATTTGAGATTGATACCGTTTCACTTAGCTCCAATGCGAAATCCAAAAAGATTGACATCGATGTTTATTCAATATTCAATAACACTGAAGGTGAAATACGGGGAAGTATCGATTTTACAAATAACAATGTTCCGTCCTATAGTTTAAGCGGTAATTTAAATGGTTTGAATTTGAATGATTTTCTTGAAGAGGAACAATTCGAAACAGAATTGAATTTTTCATTTGTTGCCGCCGGTTTCGATTTGGAACCTGATAACATGACGGGAAACTTTTTCGTCGAGATGCGCGAGTCGAAATTTGCTAATAAAGACATTAAAGATTCAAAGCTTTCCCTCTTCTTGATAAAAGAAAACAACTATCGCTCCATCAAACTGAATAGTGATTTCGTTGATCTCAATTTTGAAGGGGAATATAAATTAAGCAGTGCGATTAATGTAGTTACAGGACAAGTGAAAGAGCTTTCGGAGATAATTGGGAATAAACTGTATGAATTGAATCCCGCAAATATTGGTAAGAACGATATTCCCTATCCCAATATTGAAACTTCCCCGACTACGTTGGAAGATTTGGACGTAGACTTCAGCTTTCAATTCAAGGATTTCGATTTAATTGCTTTGCTGTTGGATTCAAAAGAATTTGATATTCAAGGGAGCGGTAACGGAAGGATTTCGAATGATAGCAACACATTTACTATAAGCACGGAAATGAATTTAGATTATTTATTAAACGGTAACAGAGCTAATCCGCTGTTCCTTTCAAACATTAACACTGATATTCATTTTACCAGGAATAACTCATCCGTTATATTTGATGATCTTTTCGGCTCCGTTTCCATTTCAGGAGATAAAGTCATTATCAACAAAGAGTTGCACGATGTAGCGGCAGACATTGCATTCAACGGTTCGACAATTTTATTCAATACAAATTTTACTTACGATAATATATTATCCGCTTATACCGACGGAGAAATTGTTGTTACAAATGAAGGAGAATTATTTACTCTATACGAATTAAATGTAAATTACAATAAAGTAAACTTTAGCAATCTCGACGAAATTAAATTCAGAATATTCAATAATAATTTTTACGTGAATGATTTCTCCCTTTTCTCTGACAAAGGAAAGCTTAGCTTGACCGGAGAGATGAATGAAAATGGCGAATTGAATTTCGATTTAGGAATCAACGATTTTACGGGCAGTAAATTAGCTCAAATTATTTTGGCACAAAACGATAAAAAATTAAGATCCCTTCTGAACTTGGAATCTAAAATAACCGGAAATTTGAATTCTCCGGTAATTAACACCAAGATAGAAATCGATAGTGTCGGATACGACGAATCGATATTCGGTAGGTTTTCGGGGAATATTATTTCGCAAGACGGGAACGCGAACTTAAATATCACGTTCAATAATTATGAGTCTACGGAAGACACATTACTATACTTTACAGGAGTAATTCCTTATTCCGAATCGAATGAAGAAGTAAGCAAATATGGAAGTGCGGCTCATTTTCATTTATTTACAAACGGATTTAATCTTGCCATATTGGGAAATATTATTCCCTACACTAAAGGGCTTAAAGGAATATTAACCGCTGATGTTACTGCGAAGGGTAATGCCGATAAATTAAATTACTCGGGGAAATTGAGCCTACACAAAGGCTTCTTCTTATACTCGGATAATAATATCGGCTACGAATACAGCGCAAACCTCAGCTTTAATGATGATAATATTCAAATAGACAAAGTAATTTTAGCAAGTACGGTAAACACTCCATATCATCAGTCAATTTCCGCAACAGGAAATGTTAAACTGGAAGGGATAACTCCCAAGGAAGTTTATGTAACGGCAAACGGAAATTTGGCGGTTCTTTCCCAAGCTACAAAATTTGTGAATCCTAATTTTTATGGCGATTTAACATTGAGCAGTGATGGGAACTGGGATTACATTTACAAAGACGGAAAATCAGTATTCACCGGGAATATCAAATTAACTAATGCAGATTTAATAATATCTCCCTCGGGACAAACCGAAGTAACATCGTTGGACAAGATTAACTACTTGATTATTGGAGATACTTCAAGTGTTGATTTGGAAGAAATAAAATTCAGAAATCTTGTTAAAAGTGATTCGACCGAAAATAATGTAACTATCGACAGAGCTAACTTCGATTATAATTTCAATGTAATAATAGAGAAAGAAGCCAAACTGCAATTTTTATTATCCAAAGTATGGAACCAAAAACTTTCTGTTTTGACAAAAGGTAACTTGAAGTATGAAAGCATAGACGGAGTTCCCCGTGCACAAGGTTCTTTGGAATTGCAATCCGGTTCTAAATTGGAATTCGTTAAAAGTTTTGATGCCACGGGAAACATTAAATTCGAATCCGACATAACAAATCCTTATTTGGATGTTACGGCAACGTATACAGGTAGTTATAATCAAGGAACCGACGATCTACCCGATATTGTTGATGTGCAAGTAGAAATGAAATTGAATGGGACATTGGATAAATTGGGAACGAATTTAATGCAAAACCCGGAGAATATTGCAATCTATATGGGAAGCAGAAATATCGAGAACAAATCCCGTGAAACCAGATATGATATATCCGATGCGATTTTATTCATCTACATCGGAAGATTTAAAGAAGACTTGACTGCAAACGATAAGAACAAGTTGGCCGGATTGGGAAACACTGCAACCTCGTTTTTAGGTTCCGCTCTCACATCAATAATCAATTCCGCCGTGGGCGATGTTGTTAGCGATATTCAGGTTGATCAATCGGGATTGGATACAAAAATAATGATATCCGGAAGGTACCAAAATATTAGATACAGCGTGGGAGGAACGACCAGAATACAGAATATTTCCGAAGCCAATTTGAAAATTGAATATCTGCTTTTGCCCAATCTTTTATTGCGATTGGAAAGAAAAGACCCGGTTGTGGAATCGTTTGGAATTGACGAAAAGATAAGTGAATTAGGTTTAAAATATAGGATTCAATTCTAATGAAAAAAAGAATAAAAGCATTATTTCAAAAAAATCCCGGCTTAAAATTAAAATCGAAAAATATAGCCAAAAGACTCAACATCAGAGATGAACACGAATATCACAAATTAAAAAGTTTCCTTCATCAACTTGTTGCGGAAGACTTTTTGGCAAAAAGCGGTAAACGGTTTTATTTGAATGCCGCCCCAACCGGTAAAATAATCGGTAATCTAATGTTGGTGGAAGGAGCCAGATACGGATTTGTCACTCCTCAAAATTTTAAGATGCGGGATATTTTCATACCCGAAAGATTTTTACATACTGCTTTCGATGGCGACGTTGTTGAATGTATTTTGCTGGAACACAAAAAAGGAAAAAACCTTGAAGGACAAATTACAAAAGTAGTTGAAAGAAAAAGAGAAGAAATTGTTGGCACATTACATAAATCCAATTCTTTCTTTTTTGTGATAGCTGACGAAGAAATAATCCACCGTCATATTTACATATCGGCAAATAAATTAAAAGGCGCCAAGGATGGCGATAAAGTTGTTGTTCAAAACATTAAATGGGAAGACCCGAAACAAAATCCGGAAGGAGAAATAACCGAAGTACTCGGGAAATCGGGAACGTACGATGTGGAAATTGCAGCAATAGCAAGGGAATTCGGCATCGAGTACAGATTCCCGACCAAAGTATTGAAAGAAGCTAATAAAATTAGCGAAGAAATTCCCAAGGAAGAATTGAAAAAAAGAATTGACCTAAGAAAAGAAACTATATTTACGATTGATCCCGAAGACGCGAAGGATTTCGATGATGCAGTTTCAATAAAAACTTTAGATAATGGGAATTATTATCTCGGGGTTCACATAGCCGACGTTAGCCATTATGTTCAGCCCGGGTCTCAAATCTTCAAAGAAGCTCTTAAGAGAGGCACTTCAACTTATCTTGTGGGTAAGGTTATTCCGATGCTTCCTGAAAAACTATCGAATAATATTTGTTCTCTTGTTCCGAACAAGGACAGACTTGCTTATTCGGTTTTTGTTGAACTGACACCGAGAATGAAAATTGTTCGGGCGGAAATTAAAAAATCCGTTATCAACAGCTGCAGAAGATTTACTTATGATGAAGTTCAAGAAATTATTGAGAACCGGAAAGGCGAATATTTTGAAGAAATAAATACGCTCAATACAATTGCCAAAAAATTAAGAAATAAAAGAATAGCGAAGGGCAGTATTAATTTCATTCGCCCCGAGGTAAAATTTACATTAGACGAAAAAGGTGTTCCAATCGAAATTAAGGTAAAGGAAATAAAAGAAAGTCACAATTTGATAGAAGAATTAATGCTCTTGGCAAATCAAATAATTGCCGAGAGAGTTGGCAAAAGAAAGAATTTAAATACATATCCTTTTATTTACAGGGTACACGATTTGCCGGAAAGGGAAAAAATATTGGAATTCGGCAATTTTGTTAAATCATTGGGATATAATTTCGACATCAACAATGCAAATCCGAAACAATTGCAGCAACTACTCGATCAAGTAAAAGGGACGGAAGAAGAAGCCGTAGTAAACGAAGTTGCCATTCGCTCTATGGCCAAAGCCGTTTATTCGGAATATAACATCGGGCACTATGGACTTGGGTTCAAATATTACACTCACTTCACATCCCCTATCAGGCGGTTTCCCGATTTGATCGTACATCAGTTAATATTCGATTATCTCGAGAATGACCGCAAACCGAGATATACATTGGAACAGGTAAAATATTTTGCTGATCATTCTTCCGAAAAAGAAAGGAGTGCTGTTCAAGCAGAAAGATTATCAACCAAATTGAAACAAATGGAATATTTACGTGGTCATATGGGTGATGTATTTGATGCTGTGATTTCGGGAATAACAAATTTCGGCATATTCATTCAGTTAAGCGAAAATTTGGCTGAAGGATTGGTAAAACTCAGAGATATGGAAGATGACTATTACATTTACGATGAAAAAAATTATTCCATAGTCGGAAAATCAACCGGTAAAAAATACAGATTAGGCGATAAAATCAAAGTTCAACTTGTTAGAATTGACGAAGAAAGAAGAGAGACGGATTTTATCCTTTCTTAATAAAGATTTTTTGACTATTATTAGTTAAAAATTTGGTGATAAGATGAAATATAAATATATATTTGCTTTACTCATTCTCACATTAACCACAAATATTTACGCTCAGTTTGGACAAAACAGGGTTCAGTATCAGGAATATGAATGGTACTATATCCAGACAAAGCATTTTGATATATATTTCACGAAAGGCACCGATAAAACGGTGGAGTTTCTTGCACGTACCGCAGAAGATGCCTTGGAACAAATTCATAAAGATTTAAACTATTATATAACAAACAGAATCGCATTCATTCTATACAATTCGCATAACGAATTTCAGGAAACAAATACCATCGATGCTTTCCTCAGTCAAGGAATCGGAGGCTTTACGGAAAGTTTCAAAAACAGAATTGTTATTCCTTTCGAAGGATCATACGAAAAATTCCGTCATGTAATTCACCACGAATTGGTTCATGCAGTAATGAATGATTTCCTCTTCGGCGGGTCGTTGCAAAATATGATTTCGAAAAATATAACTTTACAATTACCTCTTTGGGTAAACGAAGGTATGGCTGAATTCCTTTCCAGCGGATGGGAAACTAATTCAGATATGTTCATTCGGGATGCGATAATAAATGAATATCTTCCCGATATACAATCTTTAAATGGATACTTTGCTTATAGAGGAGGTCAATCGCTATTTAAATATATTGCGGATACATACGGGCGGCAAAAGGTTGGAGAGATTTTGTCCCAAACCAAAGGTGCGGGCAATTTAAACGACGGGATTAAAAATGCAATTGGAATTGACCTGGAAAAATTGAATGAGCGATGGAAAAAAGCTCTCAAAAAAGAATATTGGCCCGAAATTGCCGAAAGGGATGACCCCGATGAATTTGCCAAAAGACTTACAAATAATAAAAAGGTAAATGGATTTTATAATACCAGTCCGGCAATCTCCCCCGACGGGAATAAAGTTGTTTTTATATCCGACAGAGATATTTTTCTTGACCTATATATAATGGAGATCGACAATCCCAAAGAAGTGAGATTATTGATTGAATCGGGTCAAACAAATGATTTTGAAGAATTAAACATTTTGTTCCCGTCATTAACTTGGTCACCCGATAATATACACGTCGCTCTTTCTGGTAAGTCGGATGGTTTTGATGTTATAACCGTGATTGACACAGAGGAGGAAGAATATGAAGAACTCCCATTTAAAATGCCGGGAATCGAATCGGTAAGTTGGTCTCCCGATGGAAAGAAAATTGCTTTCGTGGGACACAATCAAACAGAATCCGATATTTATATTTATTCTTTTGAAGATTCTTCGTTGACAAATTTAACCTCCGACATTTTCAGTGATGCAGATCCATCTTGGTATCCTGACGGTTCGAGAATTATTTTCTCTTCCGATAGAGGGAAATTTCTAACGGAAAAAGATGCCGGAGAGAATTTCGATATTTACGATCACAATTACAAACAATTGGATTTGTACACCATCGAATTGAATAGCAAGAAGATTATTCGCTTAACAAATTGGGAATTGAGTTCAGAACGCTCTGCAGTTGTTTCCCCTGCTGGAGATAAAATTCTTTTTGTTTCGGATCATAACGGAATATTCAATTTGTACGAAATGTCTCTGCAAGGAGAAAACAAATTTCAGCCGGTTGCTTTAACCAACTCGTTGAATGGAGTAAATCAGTTATCCCTCTCCAAGGATGGTAAAAAACTAGTCTTTTCTTCGTTGTTTAATTCGGGTTACAATATTTTCTTGATAAAAGACCCGTTTAATTTGGAGCCTGTTGATGAAATTCCGAATACAAATTTTATGAACAGTCTCTTAACTCCGGAAGAAGAAGACAACAGAATATTCGCCGACAAATCGATTCAACAATTAGACGATACCATAAAGTTTGTTAAAACCGATACAACACTGGCAACTCAGGATACGGTTCTTTCGGATAGCAGTGGTTTGAATATTTTTACCGGTCAATACATCGAAGAGGTTGATACAACAAAAGATTCCGGTAAATACAGAAATTACGTTTTCAACGAACGGTTTGCTGAAGTTGATTCTTCTAAAATTAGAGAAAGAATCACCAATTTATTCCAACCCGGTTTGGATAAACAAGGTAATTATCTCGTGAATAAATACAAGGTGAATTTTTCTCCCGATCTTGTTTATGCGAATGCGGGCTATAGTACACTTTACGGATTACTCGGAACTACGGTTCTCGCCTTTAGTGATATGCTGGGTAATCATAGATTGATTGGAATAACCAGTATGCAAATCGATCTCAAAAACAGTGATTACGGTCTCTCCTATTATTATTTGGAAAAACAGATTGATTACGGGATCCAAGCTTATCATACTGCAAGATTTGTCTATCTCGGAAATTCTTTATTCTCCGAATTATATAGATTCAGAAATTACGGTGCGTTAATCTCTGCAAGTTATCCGTTGAACAGATTCTACCGGATTGATGCAAGTTTAGGATACTTAAATGTATCTTCCGAAAATTTGGATAATATAACAATTCCGATTGAAAAAAATTCATTTCTGGTTCCCACTCTGAGTTTTGTTCACGATAACACAATGTGGGGCTATACTTCTCCAATACAAGGCACTCGATATAATCTCACAATATTTGGTAATCCCGGCATAGGAAATGATAAACTAAGCTTTTATTCTCTTACTTGGGATTACAGAAAATATTGGAGATTTTGGTTTGACAATT
>CAZULK010000030.1:0-23670 GCA_964621225.1 uncultured Melioribacteraceae bacterium
TTGTAGGTAAAGCAACCGCGGAAATTTCCCGTTTGATAGGCGTTCATCAAAACTATGCGCCTCTGGTAGATGTAAATTCCGATTATCGCAATCCGATTATTAACACAAGATCATTTGCGGAAAATCCCTTCAACATTGCCGTGCATGCATCAGCCTTTATTCATGGGATGAACGACGGCAAAATGATTTCCACAGCAAAACATTTCCCGGGGCATGGTTCCACCGATGTAGATTCACACAGCGATTTGCCGGTGATTCATAAAACTGCAATTCAATTGGAAGAGAATGACTTAATACCATTTAGAGAATCCATTGCCGCCGGAGTAAAATCAATTATGGTTGGTCATTTGAGTGTTCCTTCACTCGATGCAGATACAATTCCGGCAACCTTTTCGAAAAAAATAATTTCGGGTTTGTTAAAAAAGAGCATGGGTTTCGACGGACTTGTAATTTCGGATGCGATGAATATGCATTCAATTTCTGAGCATTATTCCATGGAGGATGCAGTAGTTAAGGCAATAAATGCTGGAACGGATTTAATTCTTTTCCCCGCAAATGATTCTGCTGCTGTTTACGGATTGTATAACGCAGTGCGTTCAGGTAAAATATCAGAGCAAAGATTAGATGAATCGTTGAATAAGGTTTTGGCTGCAAAATCATGGTTGGGACTTACCAAAAAAAGATTTGTAGATGAAAATATTGCGCCGGACAAAGCCAAAAAGAAAAAGTATTTCAGACTCTCTAAAGAAATTGCTGAACATTCCGTCACTCTGGTTAAGGATAATTCTAATCTTGTACCATTGAATTTGAATAAATTTAAAAGAGTTTCGGCAATTGCACTAACGGACCTTACAGATAGAGTTAGTATCGATAAGCCCCTACATTTTATTGAACAACTAGGCGAAAAAATTAAATTGAACAATCATTATAAACTTCATCTTAAAAGCCGAAGAAAAGATTTCCGCCGGGCACGGGCAATAGCAAGAAAATCCGATTTGATTATACTTCCAATTTATTCGGCAGTCAGGTCGTTTCAAAATGATATTTCTTTGCCCAAAAAATATATTGACTTTGTAAATTATATTCACAAATTGAAAAAGCCGGTAGTTGTAATCAGCTTCGGGGATCCTTATTTATTAAAAGACATAAAGAGTGTGCCCACCTACTTATGCGCTTATGGTAGTGTGGATGCATCGGAGGATGCTGTTGTTTCGTCACTTTTAGGAGAAATAAAAATTCAAGGTAAGCTTCCTGTTACAATTCCCAACACTCCATATCAACGGGGAACCGGAATACAAAGAAATATTAGTAGATTTTCCACAGACCCGGATTCACTATATGATTTTTCCGAAGTAGAATCTTTAATGAATAAAGCTATTGAAGATTCCGTTTTTCCGGGCGCCGTTCTGTATGTAGGGAAGTATGGAAGAACTTTATTCCACAAGGCATTTGGGCATTACACCTACGATAAGAATTCTCCAGCGGTTGATACAAATTCAATTTTCGATTTGGCTTCCCTTTCCAAGGTGATTGGCACAACTTCCGCGGCAATGATGCTTTATGATCAACATAAATTGGAATTAGATAAAAGAGTTATTGACTATCTGCCCGAATTTAACAACCATTATAAAGATGAAATTACCGTAAGAAATCTCCTGCTTCATAATAGCGGTTTGCCACCTTTCATCCCATTCTATAAATATTTTTCAACCAAAAAAGAAGTGATCGATTCGATAATGAATTGTGAACTGATTTACGATGTGGGTTCTAAATATGTTTATAGCGATTTGGGAATGATAGTTCTGCAACAAATTATTGAGAGGATTACAGGAAAACCTTTGGATGAATTTTTGAAAGCTAACATATTTGACAGATTAGAAATGAATTCAACGATGTATAATCCACCGGATAATTTGAAAGGGAAATGCGTTCCCACAGAAATCGATAATTATTGGAGAATGGATACTCTACAAGGAAAGGTACACGACGAAACCGCTTATATGTTAGAAGGTGTTGCGGGACATGCAGGATTATTTTCAACCGCAGAAGATATTTCCCACTTGATAAAAACATTATTAAACAACGGACAATATAAAGGGAAAATAATATTCGATGAAAACACAGTTGAGGAATGGACTACTAAACAATCGAATCAAAGTACTCGAGCATTGGGGTGGGATACAAAGTCCGAAAATAAATCCTCAGCCGGACATTATTTTTCACTTAGTTCATTCGGGCATACGGGATTTACAGGCACGTCCGTTTGGGCTGATAAGAAAAGTGGCTTATTTGTCATACTTCTCACCAACAGGGTATTCCCTACGAGAGCGAATCGTAAAATAATTCAGTTCCGTCCCATAATTCATGATGCGATTTTTAATGCGGTTAAAATCAATTAACCCACAACAAATAAACATATAAGACGTCTATTATTTTAACTAATTTGGAAATTGATGACGGATAACGATAAAATAATTGAAGTTAAAGGGCTCACTAAAAAATTCGGTAACTTAACCGCTGTGAACTCTCTTGATTTAAATGTGTACAGAGGTGATGTATTCGGTTTTCTGGGTCCGAATGGTGCGGGCAAATCTACTACCATAAGAATGCTTCTTTCCTTGATTAAGCCAACTAAAGGGAAGATTAAAATATTCGGAATGGATTTAAAACATCACAGAAACGAAATTTTAGCAAGAATCGGAGCGATTGTTGAAAAACCGGATTTATATAAATATTTGACGGCCTATAAAAATTTGGAAATTCTGGGTAGAATTTCGGGTGTGGACGTTTCGAAAAAAAGAATAATGGAAATGTTGGAATTAGTAGGATTAGCCGAAAGAGCCAACAGTAAGGTTAAAACCTTTTCACACGGTATGAAACAAAGACTTGGCATTGCTCAGGCATTGCTTCATGATCCCGAACTTATCATACTAGATGAACCGACAACGGGATTAGATCCACAAGGCATGAAAGAAATTCGGGATATGATTTTACATCTGAGCCAAGACAAAAGAAAAACTATTTTTCTTTCCTCCCACATATTACGAGAGGTTGAACTTATTGCGACCAGAATGATAATAATTAATAAAGGCCAAACCCAAGTTGAGGGAAAAGTAGAAGACCTGCTTGCAAGTGATGAGATGGAAGTAAAGGTTGATATTGATGAGCCTGATTTGGCAATATCGGCAATTAACGAATCGAAATGGAAAAATTCATTAATTTCCTCAAACAAGAATCAACTTGTATTTAAGTTAAATAACGATGATGTTCCCAAATTGAATAAATATCTTGTTCTGAAGAATGTTACGGTTAGGTCCTTTGTTCCCACAAGGTCATTGGAAGAATATTTCCTGAAAATAACCGAAGGGGGCACAGAATGAAAACATTAGTATCTATTGAACTGGGAAAGTTATTCAGGAAATGGAGAACCTATATCGGTTTCATCGCTATCGGTGCTTTAACTCCTATTATACAATATGCAATTTATGCCGAAGGCGACAGCTATCTAAACTTTTTCACTCAAAACTTACAGAATTCATTTTATATGTCGGGTAATCTGTTAAATGGATACTTAATAGGTTATCTTATTTTGCAAGCATTGCTATTTCATATTCCATTCCTTGTGGTATTAGTGGGAGGAGATTTATTAGCAAGCGAAGCTACAATGGGAACTTATAGAATGATATTAACCAGACCTGTATCCAGATTCAAAATATTAACTTCCAAATATATTGCCGGTTTCATTTACACTACTTTGTTAATCGGATGGTTAGCGTTCTTGAGTTTATTTGTAAGTATACTCCTCTTTGGCACAGGTGATTTGCTGGTAATAAGAAGTGTTATTACTATTTTCTCTTCCGATGATGTACTGTGGCGTTTCGGGATGGCTTATCTTACGGCGATTGTAAGTATGACAACAGTATTTTCCATTTCATTCTTATTCTCCGCATTGGTAGAAAACGCTATTGGCCCTATTATAGCTTCGATGGCTTTAATTATAATTTTTGTGATCATTTCCGCCATACCAATTCCTGCTTTAGAATCCATTAGACCATATCTATTTACTTATTATTTCACAATATGGAGAGAGTTTTTTGGCAGTTCCGTAGATTGGGGAATGGTCTTTCAATCCGGATTAATATTAATACTGCATTCGGTAGGTTTATATCTCATCACTCTTTTTATTTTTATTAAGAAGGATATTCTATCATGAGAAATTTCTATTTCATTTTAATTCTTACATTCTCCTTATCAATGAATGCCTATCCACAGAAGGATCCGTATAAAATCATAGATCAATTAAAGCTTAAGTTTGAAAAAGTGAAAGATTACGAAACCAATGCAAGAATAAAAATTGATGTTAATTTTCTTAAAGTCCCGGAAGCAAAAGCAAAGATATATTTCAAGAAACCGGACAAAATCAAAATGGAATCGGAAGGATTTGCAATGCTTCCAAAAGAAGGATTGAATTTTCTACCCGATAAATTTTTAGGTGAAGATATAACAGCTATATACACGGGGTCTAATGTAATAGATGAAGACACACTTTCGACAATTAAAATCATCCCAAATAATGATTCATCCAAAGTGGTTCTATCAAAACTTTGGATTGATGAAGATAATTCATTAATTCGCAAAGTAGAAACTACCACTAAAAAGAGAGGTACATTCACGGTAGAACTTTTTTATGGAAAACAAATTCATTTTGGATTACCCGATAGTGTAATTCTTTCTTTCAATGTGAATAATGTACCGGTTCCGAATTCCATTACGGGCGAAGTTCAAACACAAAGCGAAAGAAAAAGGAAGGAAAGATTTTCCGGACCAATGGTAGGAAAGGTAAAAGTATTTTACAGCGACTATAAAATTAACGTCGGTTTAAGTGACGATTTATTCGATAAGAAAAAGAACACCGGTAAAGAAACGGAATAAAATCATTTGCTGTATTTATCAATAATATCTTGCGGTATTCTAACCGGTCTGCCATTTGAAATAGATACCATTGTATATTGCGCTTGACCTTCTGCTGCAAGTTTTTCGTTTTCACCTTTGAGGATCCAAAAGTTAACTTCCACTTGGGCACCGTTAACAGATGCAACCTGGGTTTTAACTTTTACTTTATCCCCCAGCAATATACCTCTTTTATAACTTATCGTCAGTTTACTTGCCACCCAAGAAAAACCTCTTTCAATAAACTCCTCCATCGACATCCCGTAATCTTTTCGCATCTGATCGTACCGTGCGGTAAGCAAATAATCCAAATATTTCGAATAGTGAACGTGATTGTTCATATCAATATCATCAGGTCGAACAGTTATATCGGATTCAAATATTGCGTATTCCATTTTTTCCTCTTTTTATTGCTCCATTATCTTTTTCAAACTTAGTGAATCAGCATTCAACAAATTATTCTTCAAAAGCCTGGGAGTTAATTCCTTCCAGTTTTGATCTTTTGAAAATATTTCTTTGAATAACGGCAAAGCTTTTTCCAATTCCCCAATATTAACAAGAGTAACCGCATGCCAATATTTCATTTCCAAATTATCGGGAAACATCTCTTCGGCAGCAGAATATTCTTTCATAGCCAACTCATTATCTCCCTTTTCAACTGCCAAATCGCCGTTATTCATGTGCTCATATGCTCTGTACACTTTTAGTAATCTCTTCAATTCTTTTATTGGATGAACGCTGTCTTCAACTCTCAGGTCAATCGGTTTGTCAATCCAAGGCTTACCTGTTGACTTGGGATTAACTATTAAAATTGCCGCAGATTGTTTACCTCGGATATCACCTCCTTCAGCTTGAGCAGCTTCCAAAGCAGCAATTAACCTTTCGGCTAAAGGTCCTGAACTTTTTTCGAAAGACTCGGCCATAGCCGGCCAAACACGGTTGGTCTTCATTAAATTTGCTTGAACGGAAAATCCGTCACCGGTAATGTGGCCCGCATACTCAATACAATTTTTCCCCGTCCATGCAGCGACTCTCCCCTTTGCATCCAAAATTGCAACTTGCCTGACATCCCTTCCTTCATCAATTTTCAACAAAGAATCGAGTGCCTCTTGTGGCGATAATCCCTTTTTCAACAACTTCAAACCTTCCGTTCCGTAAGAAGGATTTACAAATGATTGCGTTGCCACCACACCAACCCCGGCTTCGCCCCAAGAGACTATTGAACCGACAGAAAACCAATGGGATTGAACAGCCACTCCCATCTCCCCGGTATTCTTATCAATTGCCACAATTGAAAATGTGTGAGCGAAATTGTCTTTGTAAACTTTCAATTGGGCAACCAGAATGTTGGAAAGAAAAAAAAGAATTATTAATAATCTCATAATTTTTCCTCCTTTCGCGAACCACTGTACAATTCGAAATGGACCAATCTGCTATCGATTGGACCGTTCATCAAAATATGTTTACCCGAATGTTTAAGACCAATATATTTAAGAGCTCTCAGGTTACCACTGAAAATCCATGCATCACAACCCGAATATTTTTGCTTAAGAGTATCGCCGATTTTTTTATAAAAATCTTTGATGTCAGCTTCCTTTAATCTTTCGTCGTAAGGTGGATTGAAGATAAGAAACCCGTTTTTTAAGGGAGATTCCATTTCAAAGAAATCTTTTTTTGTAAATTTAATTTTATTTATCAATCCCGCTTTGATAGCATTTCTTGTTGCCTTTTTTATCATTTCGGGAGAAATATCATTTGCAAATATCTTTACAGGCTGTTCGTCAATTTGAGCTTCCACTTTCTTATAAATTCGCTTATATAATTTCTCGTCAAAATTTTCCCACTTCATAAATCCGAAAGAATTGCGAATTAATCCCGGTGAAGTGTTGCTCGACATTAAAGCCGCTTCTATTGCTATCGTTCCGGAACCGGTCATCGGATCGAAAAGATCGCAATCACCTTTCCAACCGGAAAGCTTTATCAAACCCGCAGCCAATACTTCATTCAAGGGTGCCTCTCCGGTATTGGTTCTGTATCCCCTTTTATGCAACGATTCCCCCGAACTATCCAACGAGATGGTTACCTTATTGTCGCTGATATGTAAGTTTATTCTGTAATTGGGAGAAATCGTATTTACCGAAGGTCTAACACCCGATGCCTTTTTGAAATGATCTGCAATTGCGTCTTTGAGTTTTAGTGCAGCATATCTGGAGTGTTTGAAATATCTTGAGTTTATAACATTATCAATAACAAAAGTATCGGAAACACTTAAAAGCTTCATCCAATCGAATTCTATTGCTTTATCATAAAGTTCTTCCGGAGACTCGGCTTCGTACTTCAAAAAAGGCACCAAAAACCTTAAAGCTGTTCTGCTCTTGAGATTAACTAAATAAAGGGTTGAATCGTTGCCTGTAAATCTTACACCTCTATTTATAATTTCTATATCCTTAATTCCCATTTCCCGCAATTCATCTGCGAGAACATTTTCCAACCCTAAAAATGTTTTACCGATTATTTGATAGTTTGAATTTAACAACAATTTTTTAAGTCCGATTTTTAGCCTTATTTTTACATATAAAATTACACATTATTTGGTAAAGATTCGACTACTATTATGTTCAATTTCCGCGAAAAATTATTATTCGATAATGAAATCCTTCCGGACGATTATCAATTCAAATCCGATTTTCAATTTGAAGAGTTGAACTTTCACCCCGATAAACATTCCAAATTAAATGCTCTTTGGTTTAAGTCCGAAAACCCGAAGGGGATAATTTTTTACAATCATGGCAATGCCGGAACATTGCAAAGGTGGCAGGAACTTGCACCCGATTTCTTGCAGCATAATTATGATTACTTTGTTTATGATTACCGCACTTATGGGAAGAGTAGAGGAAAGCTTAGTGAGAAAATTTTATTCGATGATTCTCTTTTTCTGTATGATCAATTAAAAAACATTTACAAAGAAGAGCAAATAATAGTTTATGGAAGGTCTTTGGGTACAGGTATTGCAGCCCATACCACAATGATGAGAAACCCCAAATGTTTGATTCTTGAAACCCCATATTACAGCTTGTATGACCTAATTAGAAACAATTATAAATGGGTTCCTAAATTCATAATTAATTATCATTTAAGAACCGATCTATTTTTGCCCAAAATAGATTGTCCGGTATATATTTTTCACGGAACGGAAGATGAAATAGTGGATTATCATTTAGCCGAAAAATTAAAACCACTATTGAAACCGGGAGATGAATTCATAACCATAGAAGGTGGAAAACACAGCGGCTTACGTCATTTCCCTCAGTACAAAGAAAAAATAAAAGAGATATTAACATAGATATATTTTCTGTGTGAACTAACCGTATCATGCAGGTTGAACTACAACTAATTGGATTTCTTCTTACATTTAATTTTTATATATTGATTATAGCATATTTCATCTAATAAATTCCTAAGAAAGGGAAAACATGAAAATAAAGATAATATCTCTGCTCCTTACCGTTATTACATTTACTGCATGCGAAAACATTTCAAAATCTGAAAATTATTATAACGAAGTATACTTTAACCGTGGAATAATACACAGCGTTGACCGCGACGTAGTCAGCTTAAGCGACGGAAGTGTGTGGAAAGTAGACAGAATTTTAACAGCGGTAAATATGTCCCCGGCGATGGTAGTCATCAGGCAATCATTGGACGAAGGTTTTATGTACATAGATGGAGTAAAGTATAGAATTATAATGCAAATCCCGGATATCGAAAGAATTTCCTTTTACCCCGAAGGTTCCTTGGACTTGCTTCAATCGATTGAAAAAGGTAAGTCAGCTATTACTCTTTTCGGCGGAGCAAAATTTTACATAAGACCTCAAGACATTCCCATGCTGGAATCTTGGGGCGCTGGTCCTGATGTAATAATTACAGAAGAAAGAAATACAATCATTAATCCGAGAACATTTGAAAGCATCCCGGTAGTTGAAATACCGGCGCCGGCAGATGAACAAATTAAAAAGTAAAATATTATTTCTTTTTTTCTTCTTACTTCTCAATGAACAATTTTTCCCGCAAGGTTACGCCACTTTAACCGGAAGAATATTGAATTCAAATACCGGGAGGCCTGTCAGTAATGTTAATATTTATATCGCAAATTCTACAACAGGCACTACCAGCAATAGATTAGGTCGATATAAATTGATTATACCAAAACCCGGGAAATACAAAATTATAATTTCGGCTGTGGGATATGATAGAATTGTTAAACGATTTACAATCGCCGAAAAAAAAGAATATCGATACACTTTTGAACTATCTCCAAAAATTTACGAATTACCTACTGTTTTAATTGATGAAGAAGAAAAGGAAATTTGGCAAGAGAGACTGGAGATATTCAAAAAACAGTTTATCGGAACTTCCCATAATGCAGAACATTGCGAACTTGAAAATCCGTACGTTTTGGATTTCTACGAACACGAAGGTGGTTTATCCGCAAAAGCACAAGAACCTTTATTAATCAAAAATTACTCCCTTGGATATGAGATAAAATACTTTTTGGAATATTTCTATTTTAAATATCCCAACACATATTATAAAGGCTTACCAATATTTACAGAAATGTATTCCGATGACTCGCTTCAAATTCAACGATGGGAGGATGCAAGATTAAAAACATATTGCGGTTCCCTCCGGCATTTTCTCTATGCTTCTTCTAAGGATTACGATGAAAGGATGCAACTTATAAATTCGGGAATAAAATTAGATACTGCAGAATACAAACCGGTTTTGGAAAGACAAGGCTTTTTAGTTTACAAATTTAAGATTATCACAACTTACAGAATGAAGGGAATTTATAGCGGAATCGAATCGAATGATTTTATCTATCCTACAGATAATATATTTGAAAAATATATATCATTCAAAGACGCATTGGAAGTAATATACACAAGAAAAAAAGAGGATCAGAATTACCTCGATTTTATTTATCAAAACAGATGGACAAAAAATCCGGTCTCCCATATTTTGCTCCACGACGATTCGGTAAGATTTGATATTTACGGAAGATCGTTCGAAGAGTTCAAAATTCAAACCTTGGATTATTGGGCTTTCGAGAGAGTGGCGGATTTACTGCCTTTTGAATATTCCGTACCCGATTCCGTATTGGAAAAAGTTGATTTTGAAGAATAATAAAATTACATCCGGGACATTATCTCATCAGCCAAGGATTTCTGCTCGTCGGTTAATTCCATTAATGGCGGACGAACATATTCCAGTGTAGGGATTGAATATTTTTTTGCAAGCATGTACTTCATAGTAGGAATTATGGGAAGTGCTTCCAGACTTTTTCTATTTTCAATTAATTTCTTTTCCAACTCAAACATCTCATCCGACTTTTGCATAAAGGCATTTAATGTTTTAGCAGCCAAATCAATCTGAAAATTAAATGTTGCCGATACAACTCCCTTGCATCCTCTGTTAAGACTTCTCAGAAATGCTTTTTCGTTTCCCGCAAATATTTCCATCTCTTTATTATCGTTGGCAAACCGGAACGTGGACTCCCAATCTCCGGTTGAATCTTTCATTCCTTTCAAATTGGAATGATGCTTCTTTAATTCATCAATAATATTTTGATCGATCGCAACTCCGGACATTTGAGGGAAATGATATAAATAAACATTTGCTTCTTCCAACTGTCCTAAGAGAAGTTCGAAATAGCTGATTATTCCTTCACCGGATATGTTTTTATAATAGAATGGAGGTAGAATCAATAAGTTCTTGAAGCCTTTTTTTATGGCACCGGTAGACAATGTTAATGTATCCAGAATATTGGCACATCCTGTACCGATAATAATTTTATCTTTATCAATTTGAAAGCCGGATAATTTATCGATTGCTTCAAATCTTTCTGCAACTGCAAGAGAATTCCCTTCCCCGGTCGTTCCGAATACAATAACATCCGTGGCTCCGGATTCAAACATTTCACGAATGTGAAATTCAAAACTTTTGAAATCGATGGTGAATTTATCGGTGAATGGTGTTATTACAGCCGGAATTATTTTTTTATTTTGCATTTTTTATCCCTTCAATAAGGATTTTAAATTCTTTATCTTTCATTGCATCCAAAGCCGATTCGAAAAATTCGTTCAAATCAATATCCAATTCTTTTTCATAGAATTTTGCTTGAAGCGCCATCTCCAATTTGTCCAATTGCTTAACGAATCGAGCCTCGGGCGTGTTGTTGGTTTCAAATTCTTTCCAAAGTGAAATAAATTTATCAGGTTCATTGAATGAATTGAAGATTTCGTTTATTGCTTCCAATTCTTTTTTAAATTTATCTTCAACTGTTATTTCATCTTTTGGGGTTATATCCCCTACAATAACTTCACCCAGGTCATGGATAATTATCATCATCAACACTTTTGATTTATCAATGTCGAGATGGAACTGATCCATTAAGTAAAGCGCTAAAGCTGCCATACCTAATGTATGTTCTGCAACGGATTCACATTTTTCAGGCGGGATATTATTTCGCAGCCATCCGGCACGGGGTAGAGATTTCAAACGATAAACAATATTATAAAAATCAATTACCCCAAAAGCTTTATCAGAATCATTTTGATTCATACTGTTTTAATTTGCCGAGAATATGTCCGGATTTTTATACTCCTTGATTAAACGGGCAATTTTTTCAACAAGTCTTACCGATTTTTCCCGTGGGTAATCAAGGAATTCCTTTCTGTCGTATACTCCGGCTAATGCACGCATTGTATTTGTGACAATATCCGGGATATTATTTTCTTCTTCGTAAACTTCGGCAGGCAGAAGAAATATAAGATCGAATGCGGCAACTTCTGCAATCGACAGCAAAACATTAAACGGGAGTTCTTTTAATCCGGACTTACCTATATCCGGTATGGTAATTTTGCGAAGCTCGTATTCAAACTCCATTCTTTCTGTTAACATGCTTACTGATTCTTGCAGAGGTATTTTTAATTCAATCATATTTCCCCTTACTATTTATATATAAAATGAAGATGCAAACTTAATAAATTGTCCAGTAAATTGATAACTCACCGGAATTATAGGTATAAGTCGATTGGTTTTGAGTGGATTTTCCGGCAGTGAAACTTGCATTCAAATTTAATCTGTCAAATATTCTCCAATTGACTCTTCCTCTTGCCTCGGTAACGACTATGCCTGTGGACATTTCGTAACCGACTTTAGCATCACCTAAAATTTCCAAATCTTCGCTTTTCTCGAAATAATATTCACCAAACAAACTATGCGATTCGAATCCGATTGGCGAATAATACAAAAAAGCATCGTATCTGAAATTTGCGTAATAGTATTCGTATCCTGCATTGAACAAAGGATAAAACTCTTTCCCCAGTCTGAATCTAATATTATTTCCGGCATTACCATCCGATACATCTATGTAGTTATAAAAGACATCCATTTTCAATGTTGATGGCCATTTATAAAATCCGCTTAACTGATAAATGCTTGCTTCCCTCCGGACATCAATTAAGTATGGAGAGTAAAGGAGAACATCTGCATCGGACTTATTATATTGAGCGGTAATGGACAAAGTATCTCCCACTCTGTACCTGAGGAAAGATTCTATTTCCGCACTGCGTGTATTTTGAGAGGAATTAAGAACACCATAACCAATTCCTCCTGAAATTCTCCTGCTAAATGTTACAAATGCATGCCCTTTAAATGAAGTAAAATCAATATTCCCTGTGAAAGTAGAGGGTAAATTTTGTATTATATCGCTATTCAAAGAAGCCGCATCTCCCCTAACAAAAGTCTTATTGAATGATACTCCGATTGTCAAAAATGAAAGGAGTCCCAAATCCAACCTTCCGCCGGCTCTGTAGAATTTAAATCCAAGATTATCCCCGTAAAATGCCGCAGTCGGGGCAAATCCAACCGAGGAAGGGAATGTTGCAATTATACCTTCAATACCTGTAATTGGAAGCCAACTCAAGCGGAGTTTAACCATCTTAGTTTCAACAGAATCGAGTTCCCAGTTTTCCAATAAATTATTGTATATCCTTCTAGCCGAATCGGGTTCACCAACCTTGGCATAAGTATCTCCCAAATAAAGTATCGGGTCGAATTGATTCGGTTCTTGTTCAACAAGGTCTTTAAATTCTACTAACGCAGTTAGAGAATCACCTGTAATAAAATCAATTTTAGCTCTTTGAAGTGCGGCTTCGTACATATAACCATGAGACAGCACCTCATCGTATGCTTGTTTAGCACGGTCGTAATTACCCGCACAGAAATTAACATCGCCAAATTCTTTTAGTATTAAATCATTCGGTTCGGCTTGAGCTAAATAGTCTTCGTAATATGGAAGAGCCTCGGCACAACTGTCTTTCATTACCTTTTGTCTGCCTTCTTCGAGTATACCGTAAAGTCTTTCTTCTTCGGCTCTTAATTTTTGAAATTCAATATTCGATCTCAATTTAGAGCCTTCGGGATCTTCGGGTGCAACCGACTCTGCGCTATCAGCCATAATAATGGCATTGTCAAAATCGCGTGTTTGTAAATAATATGACCCCATCGCAATAATAGCATCTACGTTCCTCGGTTGTTTTGCAAGAACATTCGTTAGATATTCATGAGCTAATTCTAAATCACTATTCGTCCAAATAGCGAGTTGTGCTCTGAATAATTGATATTCCAGATTATTCGGGTATTCATTCAGCAGTTCGTCCATAATTTCGATTGCCAAATCGAATTGTCTATCCCAACTCGCAGACCGGGCATAACCATAAAACAACTTGGGGTCTTTTTCATCAGGTACTTGTTCCAAATAATTTTGATAAACTATTACCGCGGAATCGTACCTTTCCACATAATTATAGTACTGAGCCAATTCCATGGCTGCCTTTTTATTCTTCGGGTTAGCTTCCAGTTGAGCACGGAATTTTTTAATTTTTTCTTTATATACTTTATCCCTGTAATCTAGAACATAATTCCATTTTTCATCGAAATCAGGTTCACCTTCGTGAGTTTGAGCCAATATTAACAGTTGCTGATAGGCTTCTTCAATTCTGTTTACCTTTATCAACTCGTCAACGAGTTTAAATCTCAAGTCATCCCGACCGGGATCTTTACGCAAAAGTCTGTAATATCTGTCGATCGGATATTCCTTTCTATGACCCGTTTGTTCTTGGGTAAGATAAGCGTGTTTGAGTGCCCTGTCCAAGCCGTCCTGTGCTTCTTTGAAAAATGGTTTAAAACTTAGAGCGCGCTCGAATGCCTCTTTGGCTATTTTATACCTCCCCAGCCAAATATTAAACCATCCGTAGCGGCTCCATAATCTCCAATCCTCCGGATATTTATCCACCCATTTCTTCAGTATTCTTACACCCTTTTCGATATGTTTATTCGCCGTCAATATTTCTGCATATCGAATGATTTCATCCGGCGAAGCATTAGGATCCAATTCGAGATATTTATCGTACCACTCCTCTGCCAGTTCCCATTCTTCCATCCATCTGTAGGCTTTACCAATCTCAAGGTAATTCCACGGAATGGAAGGGTCAATTTTAATATCCCTTTTATATCCAACTATATTCTTTTTGAGTATCTTGTATAATTTTTCCCTTACCCGGGCTAAATTTTTGTTAACCTCTTTATTATCGGGTTCAAGCTTTCTAGCTTTGCGTAAATCGATGATTGCATTTTTTAATTGTGAACGGGCTTCGTAACAGAGTCCCCTTAAATTATACCCCTCAGCCAATCTGGGTTTGGCCGATATATACTTATTCAAAAGGTCGATTGCCTCTCCGTATCTTCCCGCTTGCATATGGGAAAGAGCTTCTTGCTTAAGTGCTAAAATTTCATCTTGAGCTTGTAGATGAGAAACGCCAAAAAAGGATAGAAAAAGGAAGAAAATGATTATTTTCCGTTGCAATACCGATTTATCTCCCAAAATATTATTCAACTAAACCCCTAAAATTCAATAAGTTAGCGGAATCTTCTAAAATTTAGCTTTAATTTAATAAAAATAAATCAAAAAGTATATAGTTATTTCCTATTTTTTACTTTTTCTTAAGAATTAACCTCGATTCCGCTTTTTTGAGAATCTTATCCCGGTTGAATGGAAAGTTCCAATACTTGCCCTGCTGCATTAAGGGTAAAAAGTCGTCGTAATGATCGCTGAATGGGTTTCCCGATTGTCCCAAATTGGTAATCATTACAAAGCCGTCAATGTCAGACCAATCAAGAATGAACCGCATGCTGGGTCCGACTATGGCATCAAAATGATTTTCCTTCTCATTGAAAAGTATAAAATTTGCGTTCAGGGTTGCATTATCCCCGCCTATTGGGAAAGGACCTCTGTTCAAATCAAAATACCAATCCAAAATTTTAACCACGGATAATGGATGTTTTAATGTATGGAAAGAAACTTCTCCCCATGTTGGTGTTCCATATTGTAATAACACCGACTCCAGAGCTCTTGCTGCATTGTCCAACAATGTTTCGGTTTTGGATTTTGTGATTTTATCATCCAACACATCGGCAGAAGGATGTGAAAGGACTTCCTCGAGAATTTGTGCACCTTTCCCAAAATCTTCACCCAATTCATCTTTGAAGATCACTTCCGGCAATTTGTACCACCATAAAGAAAATATTGCAGCAGGTTTGGATTCGGTTGTCATTTTACAATCCCAATTTTCTATTTCCGCTTGCAGATCTTTTTCTCCCAAAATTCCCGCGGCTTCGGCAAGCAAATCTTTCCACCTTTTAGCCTTTACTGAAACAAGGTCTTGCTGGAATGCTTTCACATCATCCGGTTTATACTTTCTTTTTGATGTTAGAATTTCGTTTGCGCGAACAATTCTGTAAGGATCGTAAAAACCCGGAATTTTTCTATCGTCCGGAGCAATTATTTGATTATTACTCGTTGCAACAAATCCTTGGGAGGGATTGAACACATAAGGAGTCTCTTCCAATGGCCAGTAGGATTTGACGTACTTGGAAGTGTCCTCTCCTTCCAAAACGGAATAGGTATTATCATAATTCCTATCCGGAATGGGAGCCCCTAGTTGATAACCGATATTCCCTTTTTTATCCGAATAAGTCCAATTAACGTCCAGAGCTCCGAATGAAGTAACTACACTGCGAAATTGATGAAAATCTTCTACGCCCTGTAATTTAAAACCAGCTTTGAATATTTCGCAAACATCAAAATCGTATCCCGCCCACCAAAGGGAAATATATCCGAGTGAATCTTGTTCGGTAACCGGTCCGCGGGGAGTTAACTTAACATTAAGTGAAATTTCATTGTCATCTTTTACTTTTATCTTTTCTGTTATAGTATCAAATTTTTTATACCCTTCCGCAGTCAATATTTTCGTGCTGTCATTTGGATCTGTTTTCCAGCGGAAATAATCGATTAAATCCACTGAGGCAACTGTAAATGCGAAAGCAGAAGTTGCATTATGTCCCATTACAACAAACGGAATTGAGGGAACAGTAATCCCAACTATGTTTGTTCCTTCGTTTGAATGCAATCCTGCCATATACCAAAATCCGGGTACTGAATTAATTTGTAAATGTGGATCACTTTCGTGAATTGCGGAAGCCGAAACCGACTTTTCGGGAGAAATCACCATTGAATTGGAAGCAAACGACATCAAATAGTTTTTACCGAAACTTGCCATATCCTTTTGTATCGAAAAAACAGTAGTCGGCGACCAATCTTTAAATTCGGAAACGTAATCAAAAATTTTATCTCCAAGTTTCTCTATCAAAAAGGCATAATCTTTATCGTGATCCATCAAAAAATGCGCAAACCATGTTTGGTAAATCATCACAGCGGCAACGTCTTTAACAGTCCATTTTTCGGGAGTGAGTCCCAATACAAAAAACTCCGGAGGAAGAACGCTTTTCTGTTCCACCCAAGCATTAATACCATTACAATATGATTGAATCAATTCCTTGGAATACTTATCCAAATGGGAAATATCGGACTCTGCTTTTCTTGCAAATCCAATTTTTCTTTGAAAGATATCGAATTCAACTGCATCTTTACCGAATATTTCAGCCAGTCTTCCTTCTGCAACTCGGCGTATCAATTCCATATGAAAAAGTCTCTCTCCGGCGTGCATCCATCCTAGGGCAAAATAGAGGTCCTTATCAGTCTGTGCAAATATTTGAGGAACTCCCATTGAGTCTGTGACAATCTCAACATTGTCATTTATATTTGTTAGTTCCACTTCACCGTCGTAATTCATGGTGGAAAAAGAAAAATAAATTTTCCCGCCGAAAAAGATGAGAAGCAGCAAAACAAGAATTAACAAAAATATTCTAGTAATCCATTTTTTCATGCTATTATCCAAGCAAATTTAGAGATGGGATGTAAATTAAATAAAAATTAATAGATCAAAAAGAGAATTGTATATTCAATTCTTATTGATTAAATCGAAAAGTAAGCTTATCTATTTCATACTCTGGAATGTTTTTCCACCCATTCCCTTATATATTTCACAATATCCTGTGTTGAAGAACCGGGAGTAAATAATTCACCAACTCCCATTTCTTTCAATTTATTAATATCTTCCTCCGGAATTATGCCGCCACCGAAGAGGAGAACATCATCCATTTCCTTTTCTTTCATTATTTCCAATATTCTGGGAAAGATAGTCATATGTGCACCGGAAAGCAAAGAAACACCGATAGCATCAACATCTTCCTGGATTGCAGCATTCACAATCATTTCTGGAGTTTGCCTCAACCCGGTATAAATCACCTCCATACCGGCGTCTCTAAGAGCTGCGGCAACAACCTTAGCACCTCTATCGTGTCCGTCCAATCCTGCTTTTGCAACTAAAACTCTAATTGGTCTTTCCATAATCTTCTCCTGCATAAACATTCAACTTTACTAAAATAAACCGTATATAAATAAAAGTAAAGTTACTTAACCGATTTCAAATATTTCTCTTTTTTACTGAATACGCCTAATAGCCCACCTGTATGAACAAACATTGTCTTTGTGCTTTTTCTTTCTCCCAGAAAATTTTCTTGGAAAGCATAAAACGCTTTACCTGTATATGCCGGATCGAACAAGATACCGGATTGACTAAAGTATTCAGTAATTACCTTTACTTTATCATCGGAAATATTTTTGTAACCTTCTTTGGAATATCCATCGAGAATTTCCAAATTAGAATAATCACAATCGATCTTTAAATTGAATTTTTTAATGGCTTCTTCGGAAACATTGATTATTTTGTCTTCAATTGTGTTTTTATCATAAAGCACATTTACAACGAAAAGTTTAATCGGGAAATTAAAAAGTGCCGAACCGATCAGAATACCGCTCGCAGTTCCGCCGCTCCCGCATGCTACTACCAAAGAATTAACTTTTTTGAGACCGGTTTGCGATTTTAATTCCCGGATGAAATTAATATACCCCCAAATGCCGATTGTAGAAGAACCACCTTCCGGAATTATATAAACCTTTTTACCCTTTCTTTCTAATTTTTGCTTTTCCGTTTCCATTATGGCGTTGATATTGAAATACTCTTTTTTATTCACGAATTTAAATTCGGCACCGGCAAGTTTATCGAAGAAAAGATTGCCCGATGCATATTTTCTATCCTTGCCCCAAAGAAAAAGTTTGGTCTTCAATCCAACCGAAGCAGCTGCAATTGCTGTTGCCCGGCAATGGTTCGATTGTTCACCACCGCAGGTGAAAATAATATCCACATTTTTTCTTTTTGCATCAGCAAGTAAATATTCCAATTTTCTTATCTTATTACCGGATAGCTCAACTCCCGTAAGGTCATCCCTTTTAATTAAAAATTTGGTTCCCTTAAATTCTGATTGCCTTACCGGAGTAGGGATATTCGCTATTTCAATTCTTTTTGGTTCTTTCATTTGCGGGATAATTTATCATAAATGATTCTTGCTCTTTCAAGGTCTTCCGGAGTGTCAACGGAAAAACTGTCGTGTTCGGTAACCACGACTTTTATTTTCATTCCGTTCTCCAACATCCTAAGTTGTTCAAGCTTTTCTGTCTTTTCCAAATCAGTTTGTTCCATCGAAGTAAACTTTAGCAGAGCTTCCTTCCTGTAAACATATAATCCAATGTGTTTATATATTTCTGCTGATCGTACCTTCTCTAAATTTGTTCTAACATCCCGGACATAGGGAATGGGTGAACGGGAGAAATACAAAGCATAGCTGTTATAGTCAAAAACAACTTTGGGAATTGAAGGAGATTTTAATTCTTCCACGGTTGATATTCTTTTTGCAAGTGTGGAAATCTCCACGCTTTTATCAAACAATAAAGGTTCTATCGCTTCATCAATCATCGCACCGCTTATAAAAGGTTCATCACCTTGAATATTTACAATGATATCCGGAGTTTTGAGATTTTTTACAGCATAAGCAATTCTGTCCGATCCCGAAGGTAGGTACGACGGCGTCATTTTCACTCTTGCACCAAATGATTTAACAACCTCATAAACTCTTTCGTCATCAACGGCAATTAAAATATCATCCAACAATTTACTTTTTGAAGCTTGGGTGTATGTATGCCAAATCATCGGTTTGTTACCGATCATTGCAAGAGGTTTGCCCATCAATCTTGAAGAAGAATATCTAGCAGGAATAACACCTAGTATCATTTGCCCGTATTCTGTTTTATTACTTTTGGCACTTTGAAAAATTCATCGTTTGCGTTGGGGGCATTCTTCAATGCTTTGCTTCTGTCGATTGATTCTATCGTTTCGTCTTCCCTAAGCACGTTTTTACTGCCCAACGGGTGGGATAGAGGTTCGACATTTTCCGTATCCAACTCATTCAATTTTTCGATATACTCTAGAATTTCATTCATATCGGAAGTATATCCTTCCAATTCACTTTCGTTCAATTTCAGTTTTGCTAATTTTGCAATATATTCAACGTCCTTTTTACTTACACCCATTCGAACCTCAATTGACCTTTATATATAATCTTTTTGAAACACCTACATTGTTTATGTCGGATACCAACGTGCTCGTAATGCCTTTTTTATCTTTCGGATAAATTGTTGCTTGAGAATTATCATTGGAAAATACAGACAATGTAACCAAACTAGTGTCCGGCTGACTCCACGAAAAAGATGGAGGATTAGGAGCCAAGTAAGAAGAAGCTTTTACAGTTTGGGAACCGGAACCAACAAACAAATAAACAGTATCAACCCCTTCGGGATTAGACGAACTTGAGTTAAAATACAATCCCGGGTTGATGGAAAAGAATCCGGCGCTATTAAAGTTGTCGCTGATGAATGATCCCGTTCCAGTGTTCGGATTGTTCAAAATTTGTAGTGTAAGCGTGTGAGTATTGTTACCGCGTTTCGGACTTCTGTAACGCAACCAATAGAAACTGTTTGCAAACTTATTCAATTCTTGACCAATGGTTAAAAACGTAACCGATAGATCTGTTACATTAGCCAAGGAATAGAATCCGGCAGTGCCTAATTGATTTAAAATTACCGGATCTATATTGGTGCCCAATCCTACAGTGTAAACTCTTTTACCGCTTATTGCCGTAACAGCTTGAGTAAGTGTGCTACTTCCTTGAGTATCCTTTCCGTCCGTGAATATTATCATAGCACTTTGAACAATATTGTCTACGTTAAATACATCAACCATTCTGCTTGCGCCGGTGATAACCGCTCCATATAAATTTGTTGTTGCAAATCCGGGCGACAATGCATTGATTGCACTTGATAGCAAATTAACATCGGAAGTAAAATCTTGCAACAAAACAGGATCCTCGGAGAAAGCATATAGGGCAACGGTTTGCCCGGGAACAAGATTATTAACAAAATCCAATGCAGCACTTTTAACACTCTGCAAATCAGCTGAAAGACTCGTGCTGTTATCCAGCATTAAAACAGTCCTAAGTTCGTAAGGCGTTTGGTCTTTTTTAAATATTTGCAATTCGGACTCAGCCTGATCTATCTTTTCTCCGTCCTCCAATAATTCGAAGTCGGAAATTGTTAAATTATCTACCCCTTTACCGTTAAGGTCTAATACTTGAAATAATAAATTAACAATGTGCGGAAGTTCTGTAGTAAGTTGATGCTCAATTAAAACATATCCGTTTGAACCTGTGTTTTGTCCTTGTGTTGTGAATCTCCACACCGGACCTTCCAGTTTTGAACCGTCACTGAATTTGGAAACAACTTTCCAATAATAAGTAGTGGAATTTTTAAGTCCGGCAATTACAACCGACTTTGTTGTATCCAAATTAGCATATCGTAAGTTTTGAGGAGGATTCACAGTATCGAAATAAAGATCGAATCCTATTGCATTTTGGGCACTCCACTTTAAAGATAATGCCAATGGTTGATTTGTTGCTCCATCAGCCGGGCTGGGCGTATGCGGAATTCTTAGATCACTTGGTGAAACTGGATTATTCCCGCCGTCGAATGTACACATATTAAGTACAAACGGAATAATAAGTAATAACGGTAAATACTTTTTAATCATAATAAGATTCTTATATTTTTATACTCGAAATATATTCAATTCTTTTCTTTATTGACGGGTGTGAATAAAAAAACCATTCTACAAATGGATGAGGTTCTTTATCACCCAAATTTTGTTCATTTAATTTATTCAAAGTATTTATAAATATTTCAGGCTTTTTTGTTTCATGCACTGCATAGCTATCGGCTTCATATTCAAATTTTCTGCTAATCGCATTCGAGATTGGAGTGGTTATTAATCCGATAAGCATTCCCCAGAGAGCTAATAATGGTATTGCCGCAATTTCAGCCGGTGAACTAAAGTTGAACATCACCAAAGATGCTGAATAGAGCTTTGCAACAATAAATAAAACAAGAAAACTCGAAATTGTTGAAATCATTATATTCTTAATAATGTGTTTCTTTTTGTAATGCCCCATTTCGTGAGCAATAACAGTTTCAATCTCTTCCTGAGAAAAATTTTCAAGTAAAGTATCGCCGAGGATTATTCTTTTTGTTTTTCCCAAACCGGTAAATGCCGCATTCGCTTTCTTCGTATTTTTACTCATATTGAATTTGTAAACATTCTCCACGGTTAATCCGGCTCTGTTTCCCAATTCCCGTATTACTGTTTTCAAATCTTCGTTATCGATAGGAATGATTTTATAAAAAAGAGGTAAAATTATAACCGGTGCAATTTGCGCCATTATAACACTGAAGAAAAACAACACTGTAGCAAAGTAAACCCACCAGTTCTCGCCCGTTACTCTAATAAGGTAGAAAAACAAAAGTAGCAAAGGAATTCCAATTACTCCTCCCACGATGTTTCCCTTTAACTTTTCCCACAACCATCTGCCAATGGATTGATTCGATAAATTGTACTTGTGTTCCAAATAATATTCGGAATAAAAACTTAAAGGGAAAAATAAAACTGAAAATACCAATCCGAGTAATAAAGTGAATAACAAGAATTGGAAATAGACATTACCCGTAATTTCCCTTGTCAACATTTCCAATTCTTTGGTCCAACCGAATAGAACGGAAAAGCCAAGTAGAAAAAATGTCACAACAGTTTCCGAAATGCCTATGGCAAGCTTAACATTGTTATATCTTTTAGCATCCATGGTACAAATAAAAATGAATTGAAAAAGTAAATATCTTTAATTGGAAGGGTAAATGAAAATATTAAATAATTTTGACCGGCGCTTTCGTATCGAAGTTTACGGGAATGACTTTATCCTTATTTTCTTCGATATGTTTCTCTATCCAAGGGCAATCGCTGCTATCGGAACCGTGGTCTTTATCAAAATTCTCGAAATATCTTGAATAAGTCATTTGAGAGTTGATGCTGTCAACAAAAACACCAACGAATGTAAATGCTAACATAAAGGAGAAAAAAGCAATATAATAAATAAGTTTGCGACTCATATTTGTACCAATTGTCCTATTTGAAATTCAAAATACAGAAAAAAAATCAAAAAAGAAAGGAAAAGTTAGATGGATACTAAAATTATTATTTTGAGTTAAATGAATGAGCCGGTTCTTTATTAAAATTGTACCCCGGAGAGGATTCGAACCTCCGACCTGCGGTTTAGGAAACCGTTGCTCTATCCTGCTGAGCTACCGGGGCAAATTTTAACATGCAAAAATAGTGAAAAATTTAATAATGAACCGAACGGAAATTGGAATGTATTGACTATTTTTTATTCCGAAAACGTAAGTATTAATTAAAAATCAATTCCCGGATTTCTTTTTTTGAAAAACGAAATCATAAGTTTCGGAAATAACCAAGCCGGAAAAAACTATTAAACATCCTATGAACCCAAGAGTGGAAATAGTTTCGTTGATGGCATAATAAGCAATTATAGCGGCAAATATTGGCTCGAATGAAAAAATGATTCCTGCTTTTGTGGGTGTGACGTATGGCTGGAATTTCGTTTGTAGAATTGTTGTAATTAAAGTTGCAAATACAGCCGTATAAAATACACCAAATAAAAGATCCTCTGTTAACTCCAATCTTAAGGGTTCAAGTCCGGTGAAAGAAAAAAGTAATGCAGCAATAAAACTTAGTACTACAGTTGTAATTATTTGATAGAAGACAAGAGACCAAAAGTCCATCTTTCCCGAAGCAATGTCGAGATAAACAACATACAGCGCATATGCAACAGCACATCCCACCGTAAATAAATCACCCAAATTAAAATTACTGCCGAGATCCCCTAAAAAATTCCCGACTGAAT
>CAZULK010000031.1:0-15741 GCA_964621225.1 uncultured Melioribacteraceae bacterium
TCATCTTCGAAATTTCCCGGTGAAAACCTTTCATCGAGACCGCCAATCTTTTCAAAGACTTCTCTTTTTATTAAAGTGCAGAGAAATGCAACTCGTGGAAATTCTATGATCTCTCCGTTACGACGTTTACCGATTTTTTCCGCATATTCGAACATTTCTTCAATTGATGAGTATTTTGCCTCCTCATCCAATTGGAAACCTGAAACATAATTCGAAACTCCACTAACCATACCGTTTTTTTCGTCATTATTAATACAGGTGAGCAGTTTTTCGAGAGTTGAAGGAGGAAGTACAATATCGTTATTTGCAATAAGAATATATTTTCCGGAGGAAGCCAAAATACCTTGATTTACCGCAGCCGGGAAGCCAAGATTTGAATCATTGAAAATCACCTTTGCGACTTTGTTTCCTTTTTGTGCGGCTGTCAAATAGGTTCGAGTTTCGTCGTCGCTATTATTGTCAACAACAATTATCTCCGTTTCTACGTTTACGGAATGATTTATCGACTCAATGGCAGCCTTTAAGTATTCAACATTATTATACGATGGGATTATGACGGAGATGAGCTTATCGAATTTCATTCTCAACTTTTCCTAAATTTAAATATTTTTCAAATCCCACAACAATAAAGTTTTGAATTTCCTCGTATTTGTTTATTAGTATTGATAAGAGATCGAGTGCTTCTTTTTTTCTGTTAGTCTTGAATAATTGCTCGAAATAATATTTGTTTCTGGCAATATTTGATAAAGTTTGAATTGATACAACATCTTTAATTGATTCGAAATGCTCATTAAAATCTAACTGGTATTTCTGATCCAGATAATCTTTCCACTTTGTAAAGAATATACTTGCAGATTCGTTTGACAGATTTGCTCTTTCTTTATTTGAGCCAGAAGATTTTCCCTCATAATGGTAAATTTCTATTTCTGAATCGTAAAAAATATTCTTTCCGGAATTTTTTATCTTCATGCATAAATCCATATCTTCGAAATACATTTTATATTCGGTGGAAAATCCATCAACAGCAAAGAAATCTTCTTTGCGCATCATCATGAAGGCTCCTGTTACTGCATCAACATATCCAGAAATATTAACTAATTCATCATCCTTAGGAAGGGATACATATCTATGCTGAGGATAATAATGAAATTTAGGATGAGAATAGGGCATATATTTTACACCGGCATGTTGAACCGAATCATCGCTATACAATAATTTTCCGCCGACAATTCCAATATCCGGATTTTCGTCTAAGTCCGAAATACCTTTTAAAATCCAGTTTGACAATGGTTTAGTGTCATTATTCAAAAAGACCAAATACTTTCCTTTCGAGTATTCAGCACCAATATTACATGCACGCGAAAAACCAACATTAGTTCCACTTTTTATTACTGTAATATTTTTATATAAACTATGCAGAAAATCCAGATAATTTTCAGTTTCATCATTCGAGGCGTTATCAACAAAAATTACTTCTATATTCTCGTTAGAAATACCGGAATTGACTTTGGTTATGTTCTCAAACACCTGTTGAGTATAATTCAATTGATTATAAAGAGGGATTACAATACTTACATCCGGATTATCCAAAGAATTTTGTTTGATATCTAAATCAGGTTTGTCTTGTGTGATATTAAATTTTCTTTTAGTTTTTTTTGCCTTGAAAAACAAGTAATTTCCTAAATCTTGCTTTTCTAACGATTCGATGAATTCAATTTTATCAATCGTTGGATTTGATCTGAAATACTCTTTTAATGCTTTATCAATTATATCTTCTTTTGCAATAATCTTTGTAAAATAATCTACTAATTCGAATCCTGAAGCATGAAAAAGTTTATTTAAAGAATCAATTGTTAAAAATAATTTTTGCTCTTTTTCTATGAAATTACTTAATTTTTCCGGGATAGCTCTTTTAGTAAAATTATCAAAATTGGGGACAATACCAAATAACTCGTCGTTTTCATCAAATTTTTGCCGCAGTTGTGATAAATAGTTGCCGGGATTCTCTTGTGTGTGCAAATTCGAAATTATGATCGATTTTGAAGTCTCTGCTTCATCTAATTCACCCTGGCCAGCTTCGAGATAATCTTCAATTTTTCCCTCAAAATGAATATTTGAATTATATTTATTTTTAACCCAATCTTTTAGTGTGTCAAATAGATGTTCACTGTCAGGTACATATTCTGATGAAGAGAATTTTTCCATTGAATAATATGTAAGACAATCCGTACATTGAATAATCCCATCCAATTTACTAAATGTAAATGCTAATTCATTTCCGCAAATAGGGCATCCTCTCATTATTATTCCTTCATCTAATTAAAATTTCAGCTTTGTTGAGTTCTAATAATTTATTTCTAGCGAATTCATTCTGAGGTTCGATACGAAGAATTTTTATCAGTAATGTTATTGCCTCTTCATAATTTTTAGCCGACAATTGGATATCAGCCATTAATTCCAAAAATTCTGGATCATCGTGAAATTGAGGTAAAAGTTTCTTTATTTCGGTTGAAAGTTCATTCACTCTTCCAATTTGGTATAATAGTTTTATATAATACTTCCTTGTCTCGGCGTTATTATATGTTTTTAATAAATAATTCATTATTTCAAACGAAGAGTCGGGATCGGAATTTATCAATGTTTGAGATAGAAGCATTAACGGCTTTTCGAACTTTCCAACAGAAATACATTCTTGGAGCAATTTTTCGGCTTTCTCAATCGCTCCCAAACCATATTCATTTTGTGCCATTTGGAATTTTATCGCTGCCTCGTAAATTTCCCAAATTCTTTTAGCATAATCGTCGGAGAAATTATTAAATACATCTGCAAACAAAAGTAATTCTTCATTCGAGAAATTAATCTTTTCTTTATCTTCTTTTTCGTGGATAAGATATGCTTCGAAAAATTTATTTGCGTATTCATCACAATTTGCTAGTTGAAGAATTAAGCCAACTCCTTTTTCGAATTTACCTGAATTCCGGACGAAGTAATTGAATAAATTTTCAGATGTAATTTCCGGAGCATGATTTTTGTCATGGCTTAATTCCCAAATTAGGTATGGGAGGTATTCATTATCCGCATTCTCTGACAATTGAGGAATTGTTTGATCTTTCGAATTTGAGCAGTGTGCAAATAAAAATTTTGCAATTTTATAATCATCATCAATTTTTAAGTAATGTGCATCGTTTGAATTGTCAGAATGAATTTTTTCAGCCAAAATCCGGGAAATCAAAATAATTGATTTTAATGATAATTCACGTGCTTTTTCATAATTCTTGTTTAATGCCTCATTCATGGCTAAATAAACCATGCCCGAGGCGTAGGCGTATAATGTTTCCTGTAAATAACCTCTGCCGAATTTATGATCCGGTTCAAGATGATTTCCTTCCGCCCATTCATTCCATGCATTAATCACACTTAATTTTCTGCCTTTTCTTGTAGAAATTCTTCTTAATTCCTTTTTTAACCATACATTATACTTTTGCGGAGTCGAATTGTGTAATATGTACGCTCCGAATTTTGAACGTCTAGCAGTATTATCCCAAGAGGGTGTAACGCAACCTATTTGAGGGTCCGATTCATTGAGTTCATCGGACATCAATTCTGCAGCCTCTTCGTAATCCAATACATAAGCTTTTGTGTTTAGATTATCTGTGGCTCCAAATTCAGCTACATCTTTCAGATTGTGTAACTTTTGCACAGATCCATATCCGGGTTGGAAAATCATCTCGTTATCGAATCCTTTTTCAATCCAAAACCCTTTTGGCAAATTTTCGAATGACGTCTTCATTGCAATAAAATAAATGCCATTAAATCCTGAATGAAGAGCCAAATAATTCCAAGTGGACAATAATTCTTCAAGATACTTGACTTTGCTCGGTCTATAAATAAAAAATACAGGTTTTCCATCAATCTTATAATATCGTTTATCATTAAAAAATCTTAATAAATAGAAGTAGTGATTAATAATATCCCTCAGACCACCATAATTCTGTTGCATCAATATTTCCTGCTCATCACCATCCCATCTTCTCGTCCAATTCTCATTTGCCCATGCTGCACAGTAGGGTAGGGTAATATTCGTGTTTTCATACAGTTTTTCCATTGGTTTTTCGAGAAGTAGTTTTCCGTTAAACCAATAATGATAGTATATGAAACCGCTTAATCCATATTCAGATGCTAATTTTGCTTGTAATTCTCTCACTTCATCCAGTCTCAGGTCATAAAACCCGAGTTCAGAAGGTAAATGAGGCTGATAATGTCCGGGGAATAGAGGCTTTGCCTTTGCAACGTTTGTCCATTCTGTAAATCCTTTCCCCCACCATTTATCGTTTTCTGGTATAGGATGAAATTGAGGCAGATAAAGTGCAAGCAAATCGAATTCTTTTTCAGCTAGTTTCGATTTTAATTGATTGTTGGAATGCTCTTCATAATAAATTAAATTTCTTTGAGGAGGATTTTGGGAAAGATACTCGAATGCCTTTTGCACTTCAAATAACACAGCATCCACCGGCACGTTTTCTGGTCCTCCTTCCACGGCTCTCAATATTTTTATATTTTCATCATCATTCAGCTTTCCGAATGGGTTATAAGTTTTGAAATTTCTGTATTCACCTAAAATTATCAAACTATAAATATTGGATGCTCTTGCAGCGTGAGCAGGAAAACTATCTATACCTATAAATAAGCTTGCCCGTCTAATTACTTCACAAGATTCAACTATTGAAAATTCGCCGCATAAATTGATAAATTCCACATTTGGAAAATTTTCCAATATACTTTCACTACCAATCTCTACAATTGGAATATTTGTGAATTTATTCAGTTTTTCAACTAATTCAGCCCATTTACTTTCTTCCCAGTCTTTTATTTTTTCATTTGATTGAGCATGTATTAGAATATATTCCTGAGGTAGTCCAATTTTATCGATTCTTTCCTTGGTTTCTCTGTTTATATAAAGATTTGGGCGTTCCGATAAAATGGGTAACCCTGCTCCTTGACTAAAAGCCTCAAGAAGCCCACCATAATCAAAGTATTGAATCGCATCTATTTCTTTCCTACCGAAGGACTTTTTAAGCGGAATTTTGCAAGTAGGGCAAATTCTTTCGTTAATATGAAGATCATAATAATATTCAAAAATGCCTGAATCCCTTAATAATATCCATTCCGTTAAACATTTTACAGTCAAAACTTCATCAATAAACGGATTGAATTTAAGCAAATCTTCATATTCTTCCCGTACCACCCAAACTAAGTGTGAATCAGGATGCAATTGCCTAACTTTTCTTGCAACCGGTTCACAAGCAATTATATCCCCAATATGTTCCAAAAGGGCAATTGCAACTATTTTTTGGGGGAGTGATTTTTCACTGATTTCAATTTTTTCTATTTTGGATTCATCCGGTTTAAATTCTACTATACAGAATCCAAATTTTTCGTCCGATTCTGTAATTATTTTAAATCTGTCATCCTGTTTTATGTATTTAACGGTTTCATAATGCTTTACATGATTTACATCATCCAATGCAATTACGCATTCTTTTTTCAGTTTATTTATTATGTAGCTAAACTCAATAAAGCCCATGTGTCCGGCACTATCTAGCAGAAGAAAATCCGGCTCATAATTAAATATTTTTAGTATTTTCCCAAGTAAATCATCCTCAACTTGAGCAAAATTTGTTTCCTCGTGATATTTTTTTGCCCTGTCTACCTCTGCATGATCAACGAAAATATCTAATTCCTTAATGTTTTTGATCGTTATTTCTTCGATTTCTTCCGGCGATGGAAGTAGATTGCGGGGAATAGAAATTCCATTGTGGAGTTTCACATAATCCAGTAAATCATTCTCCAGCAAGTTACCTATAGCTAGCTCATAAAAATTTGGATTTACTTCAATTGTGTGGAATTCTGCATCCGAAATACCGGCATTGATTAATCCTTCGATTATGATTTGTGTAGTTCCGGTTCCTAAGTGGGTACCGGTTTCAATAATTTTTCTCGGTTTGTATTTTTTTATCAAATTATGAATTTCTACACTAAATGAGGATTCTGTATTGACGGAAATTAATTCACTTTTTTTTAAGTCATTAGTTACTTTGTTACTCATCTTCATCCTATTTTTTTTAACATTCATTCAACTTCCATACCATCATAAAAACCACAAAAAGACCCCAAAACATGCTTAAACTGGAAAAATAGTTCGAAATAATATGCCATTTAGCCACAATTGGCTAATAATGCACACTTTATCACAAAATATTTTATTAATAAAAACTAAACAATCAGAGAAAAATTTCGATGATGAGAGCAGAAAATAGTATACAGTTAAATAATTTAATAACCTTTAGCTTCGAAGGATGAAGCTTAACATTATTAGCAGGGAGGCTGTTATGTTAAAAATAGTAAAAACATTCAATATGTTGTTCTTTTTCGGACTTTTCATCTTTGTATTATCCGGTAATTCTGTAACTTCTTCTCCGGCAAATGGAGATGAATACTTAGCATTTGCCGAAAAAATGCCCGAACCCGTAGGTGGTTTGCCCGCAATTTATTCCAAAATTGAATACCCGGTGATAGCTCAAAAAGCCGGAATTCAAGGTAAAGTCTACGTTTTGGCATTTATTGATGAATCGGGTAGTGTAAACGATGTGAAAGTATTGAAAGGTATTGGCGGTGGCTGCGACGAAGCTGCTGCGGATGCAATTAAAGCCAGTAAATTTACTCCGGGTACTAATAAAGGCAAACCGGTTAAAGTGAAATTATCTCTAGTAATAAACTTTAAATTATAATTATTCTAAACATTATCAGGTAACGTCATGAAAAAAATTAAAGAATTTTTCGACAATCTGAAATTCGTCAGAAAACTGCAAATGGGTTTTTTGAGCATTGCAATTATTGCAACAGCAATTGTTGTAAACGATTTCGTTCAAATTAAAGGATTTGAATCCAAAAAGGACGAAATTTTTAACGATTATGTGAAGCCCAAAAGCAGAATTGAACATTTATTTTCTGAATTTCAGAAGATACAATTCACCATGCTTAAAATGTCCATGCAGGACTTTTCAGATAAATTTTCGGAAAATTATGAATCCTTCCAACAGCGTAAAAATAATTTTGACCAAACTTTGGAAGAATTGAAAGCAGACCTCGCAAAAATGGGTTTGACGGAAAAATTGGAAGAAGTTCAATCGGTTTGGAATAATTATAAGAGTTTGGTTGCAGATGGGATTATTTCCGCCGCATCTTCAAAAAATTATGAATATGCTGCCGTTATTACCACAAGCGTAGGAGAGGAAGTCGGACAAAAAATGATCTCTACCTTCGACGGAATAATGGTAGATTTGAACAAAAAAGCAGATCAACTCGATGCTTCAGTAAGCAATTCGGTATCATTATCAATTATCTGGATAATTATTGGAATGGTGCTGGGTGCTTGTGCATTTTTAGTGGCTACACTTCTGATTGCACCAGCGATTACAAAGCCGATAAGCAAGATGATGGAAGTTATCCGGGAATTTTCACTCGGTAATTATGATGTGCATCTGGAAATAAATTCCCAAGATGAATTTGGTGAACTGGCTAACTCGTTGCGTCAGTTAAGAACAGCACAACAAGAAAAAATTGCTGCCGCAGAAAGAATTGCAAGAGGTGAAATTCAAAAAGTTGAACCTGCTTCAGAAAAAGATGCACTTGCTCACGCATTCAATAAAGAAGTCGAAATATTCCAGGAATTGATGTTTGAAGCCGATAAATTAATAAAAGCCAACCAAGACGGTAACCTGAAGATGAGAGGTAATACCGAGAGGTTCGAAGGCGGTTGGAAGAGCTTTATTGAAGGCATTAACTCGATACTTGAAGCCATCGTAACTCCAATCAACGAAGCTAGCAAAGTACTGAATCTGCTTGCAAGAGGTGACTTAAACGCACAGATGAAAGGTGACTATAAGGGAGATTACGCTCAAATTAAAGACGACGTTAACACTTTGGCTGATTCTCTTAATACAGCAATAGGAAATGTAGCTGAGAATGCTGAATCATTGGCGATTGCTGCTTCGGAGATTTCCTCCGGAACTGAAGAACTTGCAGCCGGTGCTGACGAACAAAACTTGCAAATTAATGACATTGCAACCTCGATGGATGAGATGTCCAAAACTATTATGGATAGTACTCAGCATGCCACAACGGTGGCACAGTCTGCTCAAGAAGCCGGCAAAAAAGCCCGCGAAGGTGGAAAAGTTGTAAATGAGACGATAGAAGGAATTAACCGAATTGCAGAAATTGTTCTTAAATCGGCCGAAACAATTAAAGCCCTGGGAAGAAGTAGTCACGAAATTGGTGAAATTGTTAAAGTTATCAATGATATTGCAGAACAAACCAATTTGCTTGCATTGAATGCTGCAATTGAAGCCGCTAGAGCCGGAGAACAGGGAAGAGGTTTTGCAGTTGTCGCAGATGAAGTAAGAAAATTGGCAGAAAAAACCACTAAAGCTACAAAAGAAATTGAGGCGATGATTAAGAATATTCAATTGGATACTCAAGGTGCAGTAGAATCGATCGAAGAAGGAACTAAAGAAGTAGAGAAAGGAAAAGAATTGGCCGGAAAAGCCGGTAAATCCTTGGGAGAAATAATTGACGATGTAGAAAAAGTGGCTGAGGTTATAAATTACCTTGCAGCTGCCAGCGAACAGCAAAGTAGCTCGAGCGAGCAAATAACTCGCAATGTTGAAAATATTAGCAACGTTACCACACAAACCGCTGACGGAACAAGGAGAATCTCTCAAGCTGCAGAAGACCTCTACAGGTTAACTGAGAACCTTAGAGACGTGATAAATTATTTCAAACTCAGAAATGTGAAAATATCACATCCTTCAAACGGAAACGGTAATGGTAAAAACAACGGTAACGGATTCAATGATAACGGTGGTTCCTATTTTGTAGGTAACAACGGAGAAATTCACGGTTAAATTAATAAATTATGAGAATGTGGCTAATATTAGCCGCATTCTCTTTTTGTTTTGCTCTTTTTGTTGATGAATTTACAATTTTTAAACTGGCACTTGCTTTGTGTGAATTAAAAAAAAAGGTAATTTTATGATCGAACAAAACTATAACGAAGAAGGAATTTTCGAGATTTTGAGCAACACGGATATAGATTCTCTCAACGAAGAGGAAGCTAAAGAGTTTTGTAAATTGATTGAAGAGAAAAACAAAGCGATTATCAATCAATTTAGCTTTATGGTCTCAAATACACAAAATAAAAATGTTGCTAAAGGAATCGTTCCTTATGTTGATTCTGATGATATAGGGATTAGAAACTTAGCCGGGGAAATTCTGATCAATATGGGAGAAAACGCCGTTCAAGCATTAACCGATGAGTTAACAAACGGAGATAAGCATAAAAAGAAGTTTATTATTGATGTTTTAGGCCTTATAGGGGATCCTCGGCCGGTCGATAAAATTATTCAAGTTATGAAGACGGATGATGACGAGAATGTGATTTTGGCTTGTATAGAGGCTCTCGGGAATATCAAATCCGAAAAATCGGTTGCGCATTTGGTAAGATTATATTCCGTGAATGAACTTTTCGTCCCGAGTATAATTGAAGCATTGGGCAAAATCGGCTCCGATGTGGCTATTGATTTTATTATGGAAAGTTATAAAACTGATGATGAATTAATAAAGTACTCAATCGTCGAATCTTTAGGGAATATAGGAAATCCGCAATCATTTTATTTCCTTTTAAGCGAATTGAAAAATTTAACCGGACCCATGAGTTGGGCGGCAGTCGAGGCTATATATAAATTATCTTCAAAATATAATTTGGAAGTCCCCTTCGAAGAAAGTTTCAAAAACAAAATATTGGATACGCTTTACGAAGCCGACCCTCAATTCAAAAAATCTGCATTGGCATTAGTAATAGGATACGAAGATAAGGAAATATTCGATGCGTTCCTTTCCGTACTCGGCAGTGATTATGAAATTGACGAGATGGTTAAGGAAAAATTACTAAATAACGTGGATGCCACAATAAAGGGAATTCATAAACGATTAGACGAAAAATCGGATAATATTGCATCGTTGCTTGCACTTTTGGAAGAGATGTGTGAAATACACGGTCTGGATTTTAATCAATATTTCCAACCACTGGAACGGCAAGCATTCTTGGACTCTTTGGCCGCAGCACTCGAATTGCCAATTGAAGAAGCAAGAAAATCTGCGATGAATTTACTCTTTAAAATTTCACCAGATTATGCATTCTTATTCCTTGATAAGATGTTAGCGGACGATAATTTGTGGAATCGTCTTTTTGTATTGGATATTCTTGAAGGATACTCATTAGGAGAAGAAGAATTATCAATCCTAAGCGGCATTGCGGATAAATCCGACGACATGGTTCGGGAAAGGATAATCGATTTAGTAGAGTATAATAGAAATCAACTGAGCACACAAAATTAACGGTATTATTATGATTACAGCTCAAGCCGGAATAAATAATCGATTGCAACAAAACGTAACAATGAGTTTGCAAGAATTCCAGGAATGGAGAAAATATATTTACGACATGACCGGCATATATTTTCAAGATAGTAAAAAATATTTGCTCGAAAGTCGTTTGCAAAGAAGAATTAAGTTTTTGAATATAAAAACATTCTCAGAATATTATAATTTTTTGAAGAATGATATTCGTGGAAAGAATGAATTAAATTATTTGTTGAATGCAATCACGATAAACGAAACTTTCTTTTTCCGGAATCAGCCTCAATTGGATGCATTAGTTTCAACAATACTTCCCGAAATCATACAGAAAAAGAAATTACGGGGACAAAATAAAATTAAGATATGGAGCGCTGCCTCTTCCTCGGGGGAAGAAGCTTACTCCACGGCTATGATGATACACGAACTGATACGACCGATGCATCCGCAAATGAGTTTCGAGATTGTAGGAACAGATATTAATAGCGCAGTATTGGAAACTGCTAGGAAGGGAATATATAGAGATTATTCAGTCAGGAATGCTCCCAGGCATTTTATGAGGAAATATTTCCAACAGACTCCGGAAGGATATGTTTTGAGTGATGTGATTAAAAAATATGTGTCATTCAAATTATTGAATCTATACGACGATCGCGCCATGAAGATGATGTTTAACTTCGATGTTATTTATTGTGCGAATGTGTTGATCTATTTTGATACTCAATCGAAAATTAAAGTAGTGAATCACCTGTATAATGCACTCACTCCGGGAGGATATTTATTTATCGGTTATTCTGAAACATTACACGGGATATCAAAAGCTTTTAAAGTAGTTAGTTTTCCTAAAACAGTAGGATACAAAAAGGAGTAGTAGTAAAATGAAAAAGGTAATATTAGTTGCCGATGATTCTCCAACGATAAGAAAGTTTGTGACTATCGCACTTAAAATGAACGGTTACGAAATACTTTCGGCGTCGGACGGAATGGAAGCACTCGAATTACTCCCTCAAAAACCGGTAGATTTGGTTATAACTGATTTGAATATGCCAAATGTAGACGGTTTTGAATTAATTCGAGCAATTAGGGAAAATCATGAATATAAAGATGTTCCCATAATTATTCTAAGTTCATTGGACAAAAAAGAAGACATAGATAGAGGATTGAAATATGGTGCAGATTCATATCTGATAAAACCATTCAATCAAAAGCTAGTGCTTTACGAAATATCAAAATATATAAATTAGGAGAACAGGACATGAACTTGAAATTTTTGGTTGTCGACGATTCTACCACCATGCGGAGAATTGTGGGAAACTCACTCAAAAATTTGGGTTGGAACGATATTGTGGAAGCCGAGAACGGACAGGATGCAATTGGAAAATTACAGTCAAATCCTGATATAAATTTTGTAATTACCGATTGGAATATGCCGGTTTTGTCTGGCCTGGATTTAACAAAAACGATTAGAACCAGCGAACGATTCAAAAACATTCCGATACTTATGGTCACCACAAGAGGTGTAAAAGACGATATTCTGGAAGCACTACAAGCCAAAGTAAATAATTATGTAATTAAACCGTTTACTCCGCAAATATTAAAGGAAAAAATCGATCAAGTATTAGAGGCTGTAACAGCGTGAGGGGAATATGAATGATAAACCCAAAAATATGAGTGAGCTTTTTGAAAAGTTGGAGGATTTAAAAACTGTCTTCAGCTACGGTCAAAAAATCATTCCAATTCTCCAAAGTTTAATGGATTTTATGAAAGATACAGTGCCATTATTGGAGAATATTAACAAATCAATTGATCAAACAGCAAAACAGTTTCCCAAAGCTCAAGATCAAATAAATGATATATCCAGCGCAACTGAAATTGCAACTACTCAAATTCTAGATAAAGTGGATGAAATTACAAATGACCTCATTGCCGCGGATGAAGAGTTGAAGGGTTTATTGGATACTGCAAGGACAAGAGACGAAAAAATAGATGCACTTATTAAAAATCATCCCGAATTGGCAAATGAACTTAGTCAACTAAAATTAAATGGGTCTAAGGAAATTATTGAGAAACATATAAATACATTGGGAAAAATTAATCAAAATACCTACAGTATAACACTTTCGCTCCAGGTTCAAGATATTACAAGTCAACAATTGGCAGCTGTTAATCACCTCATAAATTCTGTTCAGACCAAACTTTCTTCGCTCATAAAAGATATTGATGAAAGTGAATTAGAATATGTTGATGCGAATTTAGACACTGCTGTTACATTTGACGAAGATGCAAGCTTTACCAAAACAGAATCTAATCAGGATTTTGCTGACGAATTATTTGCAGAAAAGCCTGAAGAAAAACCAAGTCAGGAAGAAATCGATAAACTATTCTCGAGTGAATTATGAGTGACGATAAATATGCTCTCCTCCGGGATCCGGAGATGAAGGAAATTGTCGAAAGTTTTTTAGAAGAATCCAAAGAAATATTGGAAAATTTGAATTCGGACTTGGTTGAATTGGAAAATTCTCCCAAGGATGATGATTTGTTAAATAAAATATTCAGAAGTTTCCATACATTAAAAGGGACATCAGGTTTCTTAGGGTTGGAAAAAACAACATTGGTAACACATCGATGCGAAGATATTCTTAATAAATTAAGGAAAGGGCAAGCGGAATTAGATGCTGACTTAATGGATGTAATTTTAGCCGGGTATGATAAAATATCCGCATTGTTGGTTGTTATTGAAGAAAACTTGAACGAAGATGTAGAGATTGATGAAATTGTTGCAAAACTGGAAGAGACTATTAAGAGATTGGAGGGGGAACCATCTGCTTCGCCGAATCCATTAGATGAGCCACCAAAAGTTGAAGATTCTCCCGAGAAACCGAAAAAGAAAAGGGGAAGACCTAAAAAACAAAAAGTGGAAAAGAAGGAAAACAATCCACTTGATTTACCTGCTACTGAAGAAGTTAAAGAATCGACTGTAAAGCAGATTAATCCTCTTGATATCCCTGTTAAAGAAGAAGTAAAAAACAATTCTGCATCGAACAAGATAAAAGAAACTAGCGAATCTTCAGATGCAGATAAAATAATAAATAGAAATCTAAATAAGAATCATAAAGGTGAATCGAGTATACGTGTCGATGTTAAACGCCTCGACGATTTATTAAATATAGTTTCGGAGTTGGTATTAGGGAGAAATCAACTTCAACAAGTGAATGAAAAAATATCACAGGATATGGAGGGGAGTGAAATTGCCCGAGCATTAGGAGAAGCGGCAAAACAGATAGATTTGATGACGAATGAGCTCCAACTGGTTGTAATGAAAACCAGAATGGTTAAAATAGGAAAAGTATTTAATAAATTCCCAAGATTGGTTCGCGACCTTTCTAGAGAGACGGGTAAAAATGTTGACCTGGTTATTCACGGTGAGGATACGGAACTTGATAAAACACTAATTGAAGAAATAAATGATCCTTTGGTTCACTTGGTGCGTAATTCGATTGACCACGGAATAGAACCTCCCGAAGAAAGAAGAGCAAAGGGAAAACCGGAAAACGGAACAATTGTTTTGGAAGCCTATCCCGAAGGAAATAATATTGTTATTTCCATTAAGGATGATGGAAAAGGAATTGATCCCGATGTTATCAAGGAAAAAGCTGTTACGAAAGGACTTATTTCAAAAGAAAAGGCAGATGAACTGAGCAAACAAGAAATTTTTAATCTTATTTTCTTGCCCGGATTTTCCACAGCAGCTAAAGTTACAAATATCTCCGGACGGGGAGTTGGAATGGATGTTGTTAAAACAAATGTTAAACGACTCAGAGGCTTAATAAACATTGATTCCGAAGTGGACAAAGGAACCACCATTACAATTAAATTACCCCTTACTTTGGCAATCATTTCGGGAATGGTAGTTCGAGTGGACGAAGAACATTATATAATTCCTCTTTCCAACATTCTGGAAGTTGTTCGTTTGCACGTGGAAGATATTCATTCAATAAAAGGCAAAGAAGTTATAAAAGTAAGAGACGATGTTATTCCATTGGTTAACATAAAAGAATTACTCTATAACCAGAAGCATGAATGCGAAAACGTGTGGCAATATGTGATTATCGTCGGAATTGCCGAAAATAAATATGGAATTAAGGTGGATGAAACCGTGGGACAAAAAGAAATTGTAATTAAATCCCTTGGAAGTTATTTAGGCAAAGTGCCCGGAATTGCAGGCTCGACAATTATGGGAGATGGGACTGTTGTAATGATTGTTGATCTGGCAGAAATATTAAATTCAATTTTAGAGAATGTTGAAGGATAAAACCAAAATATTAATAGTGGACGATTCTGCATTTATGCGTAAATCGTTGGAAATTATGCTAAGTGAAGAACCATCTTTCGAAATTGTAGGCAAAGCAAAAGATGGTTTGGATGCTCTGGAATTAGTCCAGAAATTGAATCCTGATGTTATTACTATGGATATCGAAATGCCCAGAATGGATGGGTTGACGGCAGTCAAAAAAATTATGGATACCAATCCAATTCCAATTATAATGATTAGTTCACTTACCACAGAGGGGGCAGAAGCAACAATAAAAGCCATGGAATATGGAGCAGTGGATTTCATACCAAAGGAATTTTCATTTGTAAATATGAATATTTCTTCCATTAGAGATGATTTAATCCAAAAAATTAAAGTTTTTGCAAGAAAAGCTAATTACCGGAATAGGGGTAATGTAAATCATAGGATAACAAAAACCTCAGTTTCACAGAAATTTAATGGCAAAGCATCTGCAGTAGCAATTGGTATTTCAACCGGAGGTCCTTTAACTTTACAAAAAATAATACCTTCATTGGAAAATATTTCATCTCCAATATTTTTGGTTCAGCATATGCCACCAAACTTTACCAAAACTTTGGCTGAAAGATTGGATAAGTTAACAACATTGAAAGTAAAAGAAGCGGAAAACGGTGAAATAGTTCAACGGGGTCATGTTTATGTTGCACCCGGTGGGAAACAGATGCATATTTCAAAAAACGGAGTTGGAGAGAAAATCGTAATTTCGGATCAACCGGCAGATAAAATTCATAAACCTTCCGTCGATGTAATGATTGAATCTGCTGCAGAACAATATCAAAGAAAACTTCTTTGTATTATTATGACGGGGATGGGTAAAGACGGATTGGAAGGTGTAAAATATGCCAAAGAAAAAGGTGCTTATTGTGTTGCACAAGACGAATCCACATCCGTAATTTACGGCATGCCAAAGGCAATTG
>CAZULK010000031.1:15841-19825 GCA_964621225.1 uncultured Melioribacteraceae bacterium
TGTGTTGCACAAGACGAATCCACATCCGTAATTTACGGCATGCCAAAGGCAATTGTAGATAATTCATTGGCAGACCGCGTTTTGCCGATGCAACAAATTCCAAAATTTATTAACGAGGTAGCTTAAATGGTAAATCAATTTTCAGAAGAAATATTCAGAACAATATCCCGTGGAGAAGACGCCAGACACGGAAAAATATTAAAACCCGGTCAATATAAAATTGCGGGTAAAACTAAAATAGAGTTACTGGAAGAGAGTCATGACGGTGTGAAAATCGTTCTGAATAAGGATGAAAATGACCAAATCAAGGAGATTAAATTTATTTGTTCATGTGGAGAAACTAAATCTTTATTCCTCGATTATTCTGAGTAAAAAAAATCATGTGTTCATATTTAGCCAATTCATTTATTTAAAAAGAGGGAAAAACAGCATTTTTTAAGCTTTTTAACTGGCACTAATGTTGAATCTAATTGAAAAAAAATTGGATTCGACATGAGCAACGTAAATTTATTAAAAACATATCTTAACTTTCTTGTCGAGAAGAATAAAAAGATAACCGAGAATATCGCAAATCGTGAATCCGAAAATTACAGACGGCAAGATGTAGATTTTATGCAATTTCTCGAGCAAGAAAAAGCAAATGTACTTGCTTCAAACAATCCAAAACATATCCAACTCCCAAGCGTAGATGAAGTAAATCCGATAATTCATATCTCGTCGACTGATGAATTTGATATCGATAACGGTGAAATTAATATAGAAAATGAGATGGCGGAGTTGGCTAAAGTTACTCTGAACTTCAAATTCGCATCAAAATCTATAAACAATTATTATAAAAAATTACAGAGCGTAATTAAAGGCGGAGGCACAATATGAAAATAGGTGATACCAACTATTCCGCATTCAATATAAGTGCAAAAGGACTAAATCTGCAAAGAATTAAGATAAAACTTATTGCCGAGAATATAGCTAATTCCGAAACCACGAATACTAAGGAAGGCGGTCCGTATAAAAGAAAATTTTTAAGAATCGGTGAAATTAAGGATACCGGTAAAGTTGGTGGCTCAATAATGCAATCAATCGGAATGAGATCCACTAACCCGAATCATTTTCAAAGTCATTTGAACAAATACTCGGGAGGTGATCAAGTGGATGCAAAATATGACGTCCTGGATGATAATTCGAAAGGTGAATTTGTATTTATGCCAAATCATCCGGATGCAGACGAAAACGGATACGTACAATTACCTAATGTGAATATAATAAATGAAATGGTAGAGATGATAACAGCAACCCGTTCTTACGAGGCTAATTTAACAGCTCTAAATTCTGCAAAAGAAATTGTAAAAGATTCCTTGGAGATATAGAATGAAAATAACTACAAATCCTATCGGTAATTATTCTATAAATTCGGTTCGGAAAGTTCAAAACACTCCACAAGCACAAAAGGTGGAAAAGAGTGAGAATAATATTTTGAGTAAGGATGAAAAAGCTTTTTTTGCCGAAAAATATCCTACAAGTAAAAATGAAATTATGAAATACCATTTCTACAATTCCAACGGTAAATTCGGTGGCGTTGCAGTTGGTAACAATATAGATAGAAGAGGATAAGATGAAAGTAACAGGAATAAAAAACCCACTTATAAATCAAGAAATAAACAAAACACAGCGCAAGAGCGAAGGGTTTCAGAATGTTTTAGGCGATTTTATAAAAAATGTGAATCAATCCGAAGCCGAAGCAAAACAAAAGACCGAAGATTTTATTATGGGTAAAGGTGTTCCTATTCACGAAGTGATGATTGCCGGAGAAAAAGCAAAGACTAATCTTGAATTACTTATTGAAATAAGAAATAAAGCCGTTGAAACATATAAAGAATTAACTAAAATGCCGATGTAATTATGAAAAATAGCTTATTTACAGACATAACGGGAATATTTAACAAGTTAGCTCCCGCTCAAAAAATGTTACTTGGCGGAGTGGCGGTAACTTCCGTAATACTTATGATTGTTCTTCTTACAATGCTGAACGAGCCAAATTACTCGACCTTGTACTCACATCTTGCTCCGGAAGATGCTTCCAAAGTGATTGATGAGTTAAACACTCAAAAAATTCCATACAAATTGGAAGCAAACGGAGAAACTATTAAAGTTCCAAAAGATAATGTGTATGAATTGAGATTATCATTGGCTGCAAAAGGGGTTCCAAATTCCGGTGTTGTGGGTTACGAAATTTTCGATAAGTCTACAATTGGAATGTCGGAGTTCATGCAAAAGTTGAATTATAGAAGAGCATTGGAAGGGGAATTAGCAAGAACGATTATGCAGCAGGACGCAATCGAAGCTGCAAGGGTTCATTTGGTTTTCCCAAAGAAAGCCGTTTTCAAAGAAGACGAAATTGAACCTACCGCTTCCGTTGTGATAAAAGAAAAAGGAAGCAGAAGACTGAAGCAAGTAAATATTGAGGCTATTCAAAATCTGGTAGCCGGTTCTGTGGAAGGAATGAATCCGAACAGTGTGACGGTTATTGATACAAAAGGAAGATTACTAAGCAAGGAAAGAGGAGATGATTCCTTTGCCGCATCAAGTTCCAAACAATATGAAGTGAAGAAAAACGTTGAAAAATATTTGATAGAAAAAGCACAAACGATACTCGATAACGTTCTTGGTGCAGGAAATGCAATTGTTCAGGTAGATGCTTCACTGAATTTTAGTCAAGTTGAAAAACAGATGGAGATTTATGATCCCGAAGGGCAAGTTGTTGTAAGTGAACAAACGGTGAAAAATTCGAATGTAGGACACAACGTTGCAGATTCTACGGCTAATGTTTCGGAAAACGTAACAACTAACTATGAAACCGGGAAAACAATTCAACGGGTAGTGGAAGAATCTGGAAATATCACAAAATTAAGCATTGCGGCTGTAATTAATCATGCAAGAAAAGAAGTGAAGGAAGGCGAAGAAGTTAAGGTGGTCTACGAACCTAGAAGTCAAGAGGAAATAGATAAATTAGCCGCAATTATCAGAAATGCAGTAGGATTCGATCCGGCAAGAGGAGATCAATTAAGCATAGAAAGTGTGCCTTTCGAACCACAAATGAATGAAGGGATTGAATTGGAATCTCCTTCTTCGGGTGAATTTTTTGATATAAATAACATGGATAAACTGATCAATCTGATCATAGTTGTCTTTGCGATTATTGCTTCTCTTTTCATTATGAAAGGACTCTTGAAAAAGGTGAAAGAAGAGAAAATATTAATTGGAACAGTTGAAGGTGGAGAACCGTCACTTGCAGTTGCTGGTGGGAATCCTTTGGAACAATTAGCCCAAGCAAAAGCAGATATGGAGGGATTACCCATTGCGCCCAAAAAGAAACAATTAATGCAACTCGGCGATATTGAGGATGAAATATCGGATGAGGCTCAATTGAAAAAATTACAACATGAAAGAATTACAAATTATGTATCACAGAATCCTATTGATGCCGCTAAACTAATTAATGCTTGGTTACACGAGGATGAGTATGCCTGATAAAAAAGAACTTCAAAAAAACACTTCTTCAAATGCGCAATTAGCTGCAAATGCAAAAAATGAAGCTCAAAAATTAGCTAAAATAAACAGTGAATGGACGGGAGTTCAAAAAGCTGCGATTTTGCTAATTGCACTGGATGTGGATGTTGCTGCCGAAGTATTCAAACATCTCGACCCTTATGAAGTGGAAATGATTTCTACAGAAATTACTAAAGTTAGGAATGCCCCTGCGCATAAAGTAGATACTGTTCTTGAAGAATTCCATAATATGCTTACTGCAAGGGAATACGTGCTGGAAGGGGGGATAGAATACGCCAAAGCGGTTCTGGAAAAATCTTTTGGAATTGATACAGCTATGAAGATTATTGAAAAAGTAAAGAATTTAACCACTCTTAGAGGATTTGACGTTCTTAAAAAGGTAGACTCCTCCCAGTTAGTAAATTTCCTTGCTAAAGA
>CAZULK010000031.1:19925-23631 GCA_964621225.1 uncultured Melioribacteraceae bacterium
TAGAAGAAATGAATGAGGATGTTGCCACAGAAGTTAAGCGAATGATGTTCATGTTCGATGACTTGATGAAAGTACAAGATAAAGATATGCAGGTAATACTTAGAGAAATTGACAGAAAAGATTTACTATTGGCAATGAAAGTTGCGGATGATAAACTTAAAGAAAAGATATTAGGCAACATGTCCGAAAGAGCTGCAAACTTGCTTAAAGAAGAATTACAATACATGGGTATGGTGAAATTGAAAGAAGTGGAAAAAGCCCAAGCTAGAATTGTAGATAGAGCAAAACAACTTGAGGAAGACGGAGAAATTTCTCTGAACTTGAGCGGATCTAAGGGTGATGTTTATGTCTAATGTTATAAAACTGAATAACGCTAAAAAATTAAACGTTCAATTATTGGATGACATTTCCAGGCAAAATCTTCACGTACCTTCTCCGGAAGAGGTGATGAGAAAGAAGATGGAGCAATCATTCCAAGAAGGGTATGCACAAGGAAGGGAAGAGGCGGAAAGAGAATTGAAAGCTCATTATGAGAATGAATTGCTCACGGCTTACAGTACTGTGAGGGAAATTGCTGAAAATGTGGAAAATAAATTAAAAGTAATCGAAAGGAATTTTGGGGAAAATATATTCTATCTTTCTCTAAAAATAGCCGAAAAAATTATCCGGCAGAATATTGAATTGAAAACAAATATTGTTGAAAATTTAAAGACAGCTTTGAACCAGGTAGTCGGAGCTTCCCAAATTAATGTGCGAATAAACAGTGGGGAATTAAATTATATAAAAGAAAATATTTCCTCGGATTCTTCATTGCCGCTGAGCAAAATCAAATTCGAAGAAGATCCGGGCATTCAAAAAGGGGAATGTGTTGTAGAAAGCGAAATCGGTAATGTGGATTTAAGGGTTAAAAGTCAATTGGAAGAATTGCAAAAACACTTTGAAACCTTTTTTGATGAAAAATAATGGAATATTTGAATCCCTATATTGAATCCTGGGTCGATAAACTCCCCGTAATCGGGACGATAAAAACCCACGGAAAAGTAACCGATGTAATAGGCCTAATCATCGTTTCCAACGGACCAAACGTTGAATTGGGTGAATTATGCTCAATTTATGACAAGGAAGGAAACGAGATTTGTCAAACTGAGGTAGTGGGATTTAAAGACGGAAAGGTTCTTTCTGTTGCCTTAGGCGAAGTACATAACATATCGCCCAATTCCGAAATAAGAGCCAGCGGAAAGAATTTTTATATTCCCGTTGGAGAACATCTATTGGGAAGAATTCTAGACGGATTGGGAAATCCGATCGACGGAAAAGGTGAAATTAAATGTGACACCCAGATGTCGATATACAGAGAACCACCGAATCCACTAGTTAGAGACAGAATTACAGAACCACTTCAGACCGGGGTTAGAACCATCGATGCTTTACTTACGGTTGGTAAAGGTCAGAGAATGGGAATTTTTGCCGGTTCCGGAGTAGGAAAAAGTGTTATGATGGGTATGATTGCCCGTAACACTAATGCCGATATAAATGTGATTACCCTTATCGGAGAAAGAGGAAGGGAAGTTCGTGAATTTATTGAAAAAGATTTGGGTGAGGAAGGTTTAAAACGATCAGTCGTAATTGTTGCAACTAGTGACAAATCGGCACTACAAAGATTGAAAGGCGCTTATATCGGAACAACAATTGCAGAATATTTCCGTGACCAAGGCAAAAATGTAGTTTTAATGATGGACTCCGTCACACGTTTTGCGATGGCTCAAAGGGAAATTGGTTTGATGGTTGGGGAACCACCTACAACAAAAGGCTACACCCCTTCTGTATTTTCATTATTGCCAAAATTATTGGAAAGAGCCGGAAGAGGAGAAAAAGGTTCGATAACCGGGTTTTATACTGTTTTGGTTGACGGTGATGACATGACGGAACCGATTGCTGATGCAGTCAGGTCAATTTTGGATGGACATATAGTGTTATCCCGTAAATTGGCGAATATGGGGCAATATCCTGCAATTGACCCACTCCAATCTGTAAGCCGTGTAATGCCAGATATTGTGGATCAAGACCATCGATACCGGGCAATGGAATTCAATGAAATATTAGCTACTTACAAAGAAGCGGAAGATTTGATAAACATAGGTGCCTATGTGAAGGGGAGCAATCCTCAAATTGATCATGCACTAAGCAAAATCACTCAATTAAGACAATTTTTGAAACAAGATATGTTCGAAGAAACGATATACAGCGAAACACTCGAAAGGTTAAACTCACTTATCGATAAACCATTGGGAATATGATATGAAATTTAAGTTCAGATATGATTCCGTTTTAGCAGTCAAAGAATTATTGGTAAACGAAAAACAGCGTGAATTACAGGAGGAAAACCTGAAAATTCAGCATGCCCACGAAAGATTAAGTGAATTGAAAAAGGAAATTCTTTCGGTATCCTATTCTTTAGAGGATAAAAAGGTAAGAAACGATAAATTGATTCAATTAAAATCCTATCAGAATTTCCTTTTGGACAAAGTTAAAAACCAAAGAGGTATTATCAAGCAATTGGAATTCAGCAGAGATAAAATTCTGCACGAGTTGATTTCTCTTACTAAGGAAAAGAAAGTGATAGAAAAATTGAAAGAAAAACATTTAGAATTATTCAATGAAAGACGGCGCAAAATAGAAGAAAAGATGATGAATGAATTTGCTGTCCAAAAATTTGTTAGGGGAGAAAAATGAAAAGTATGTTAGCAAATCTTCCTGTTTTTGTACTGGCGTTTATTTTGGTCACCGGAGCGATGATATATTTGAATGGTGCGTATAAGAATATTTGGAAAGGAGATTTTACTCCGGTAGGCGTTAAAAAGGTTGTTATGGTTCCTAAAGTAACAACAATAAAGAAAAAATATTTAAAAGAATTTTTAATACAAAAATTAGAACCTGAATTGGAGGAACATATCAAAGAAGCTGTCCCGAAAAAAATTGTTGATACAGTCTATAGTAATATTGTAATAGACACGGCTTTGCTCGATAGTTTTAAGGTTCTGAACGACAGAATGACCGCTTTGAAAGAGGAAGTTATTCAAGCTTTGGATAAGGCTAAGTCTGCTTCAAAAAAGAAGAAGAAGGAAGTTGTGCCTGTAAAAAATAAAGTTGAGGATAAAACCAAATATAAAACCACCGCAAAATTATTGGAATCGATGACACCGGCAAAAGCGGCTAAAGTTATTTCATATTATTCCGATAATAAAGCCAGAGAAATAATTTTACTGATGAATAAGAAAAAAGCTGCTAAATTAATGGAAATTATGGACCCGGCGAAAATTGCCAGAATTATGGGGAAATCTTGATGGAAAGCAATTTAAATAATACTCTCTTGTTGCCGAATATGCTTATTCCTAAAAGTGTGAAAGGTAATTACTTGTTTGGGGATATAGTTAATGTTACTTCAGAAGATTTGAATTCAAGTATTTCAAATTCTTTCGGGGAATTTCTGGAAGAATTCCAAAACGTGGATCTTCCGGTAAAGCAACCGGAATTACCGTTAAAAGTAATGGAGCAAATATCTTCGGTTGCTAATTTACAGGAAGGTGATAAAGTATTAATTGATTTAAATTCCTTGAACGATATTCTTAATGGGGAAGTAGATCCGGAGTCGATTTCCGTATCGAAAAATTCCGAAGGTATTATTGAAATTACCAAATTGAATAAA
>CAZULK010000032.1:0-23518 GCA_964621225.1 uncultured Melioribacteraceae bacterium
GCATCTCAATATCCAAATATAAGTTGAAATGCCATTATTGTCAATTATACAAATTACCAATTAATAAGTTCATAAATCATATGAATAATGAGTAAATAATTAAAATAATCGTTATTACTCCTATTGCAAGCGCCGAAAATCCAAATATTTTTGCTCTTTTAACTAAATACGGGTTTGGTGCACTCACCAAGTGTTTTTCCAATTCACCAGAATTAATGAGGAGTTCATATTGTCTGGCTCTTTCTTCCTTAAATTCTTCTAATGGAATTGAACCCGTAAAAATAACAGTATCCATCGGAAATTTTTCCGGTCTGAAGTGGGTGTTAAAAAAGTGTATTGTAAATATAAAGCCAGCAGCAAGGAGCGCCTCGTCACTATGAATTATAGTCGCCACATTTATAACCCATCCCGGTAATCCCAAACTTGTAAAAAACTCGGGGAACCAAAGGATTAATCCGCTACTACCAATTACTGTTACACCCCAAAAGACTGCAAAATAGTCGAATTTTTCCCAGTAGGTCCATCTCCCATATTGAGGCTTAGGTCCCATCCCTAAAAACCATTTAACTGAAGCGATGAATTCTTTTACATCATTAAAATTTGGCACCAAAGAATTCTCACCCCAAAAAATCTCCATTTTTTTCGGTTCCTTTATTAATTTTCTAATTAAATATCCCAAATGGGCAAAAAAGTAGAAGAAAGTAACCAACGCTGCAATTCGATGTAAAAACCCCGTTGTTTGGTAACCTCCCAGCGCATGGGATATGAATTGAAAAACGTGGGATTCGGAAAATTTTATTGTCATTCCGGTAACAGCCAGTATTAAGAAACTTGTTATTACCAGAATATGTAGAAAGCTGGAAAACTTATCGAATCTTTTAACATATAATTCTTTATTTTCTGTCATTTTTTTCCCGCAATTTATTTGACAATGTATGCCTTTCTTTTAATCCTCTTATTAACCATAAAATTGTGTGGATGCCAAAGAATGTAAAAGTGCCTAAAAGCAACAACGTCATAAACCAAAACGTATAGTATAAGTAAGGATATTTTGCTTTATCATCATGCGTTGCATGTGCTAAATATTCAGCGAAATTCCTATTCGAGTTTTCATGACATTTCTTGCAAGTAGATACAATGTTTAATTTATTTATAGTTGAAGAAGTATAATTTGATGGTAAAATGTTGTGTGCACCATGGCAGTCATAACATTTCGCAACTATTTCATCGCCAAGTTTGGTTACCTTTCCATGGAATGTATCGAAATATGTTTCGGCAACTTTTTCATGACACCGCCCACACTGATCAATTATTGATTTCCTAAAATCTCCGTTTTCCGTTCTTTCAATTGAATGGGATTTGTGGCAATCATAACAGGTTGGCAGTTTTTTGTCGCCCTTATAAATTTCAGGACTATGAATACTTTGTTTGAATTGGTCATAAATTCCTTTATGACATTTAGCACAAGTAGTTGGAATGTTTTTTTCGCTTACGGTAGAGCCCTTAAGAGAAGCAGGCAATATATTATGACTTGTGTGACAATCGATGCATGTTGCAGAAACCACCAGGCCACTTTCCAACAGACCCTTGCCGTGGATACTCATTTTGTAATTCTTTATAATATAGTGTTCCTTTCCTCTGTATCTCTTTGCTGCCTTTTCACCTTCAATATGACATTGACCACATAACTGTGGGATATTCATTCTATAGGTTGGACTTGAAGCATCAACTTTAGATTTAATATTATGTTTTGAATGACAGTCACTGCAGGTCGGGGCTTCGGCTGCTCCTCTATTTTTAAGTCTGCCGTGCATGCTGTTGTTGAATTCATTTACAACTTTTGTATGACATGATTTGCATTCAACCTTTCCGGCATCATTACAAATTGGTTCGTTTTTCAAATCCACTTTTGTGTGGCACTTAATACACTGTATATTCTTATGAACCGAATTACTGAAGTCTTCTATATTTATTTTTAATGAATCCGCTACTCCCTTCGCTTTCGGGGATTTAGAATCAATCGAATGACAAGTCAAACACCGTTCGTTTTCAAATCTATTAACTCTTCTTTTCTTATCAATTTCATGGGGTTTATGGCAATCCACACATATCGGGCTATTCAAAGCATTCTTTTCCCATTGTCTTTCTTCAACTATATCTTTATGAATCCCTTCTATTCTTGTGTGGCATTTTTCACAACTCTCTTTTAGCTTTTTGCCAATAATGATATTAGCGTCAAAGAAATCGCCTAATGTATGAGGAGAGTGACAATCAGTACATGACGGGACAACCCCCAATCCACGGGCTTTCCAAGAACCAAAATGAATTTCGTCTTTTATTAACTCATATTTTTTTGATTTGGTAATTTTTGACTTCTTATGACATTTTCCACAAATTAAATTATCCCGTTCAATCTTGGACTTAATCCCTTTCAGTGCAGTGCCGTTAACATCGTGTGGATTATGACAGTCATTGCACTTAGGCGCCAATCCTGATGCCGATTTACCGTGTTTGCTGGAAATATAATTTTTTAGCTCATCACTATGGCATTTCCCACATGTTTCGTTGAACTTAAAATTCGCGATTGATAATTGATGCAATGCCGTGCTGTGGCAATCAATACACGAAGCTTTCTCCTTATTCTCTTCTGTTAGCTCTGAATGAACACTTTTTTCATATATTTTAATTGCAGGGGAGTCGTGGCATTTTAAACAAAAAGCATTTCCCTTTTTTAGTTCATCAGCAGGCTTTATTGAATGTTTAGAATGACAATCAAAGCACTCATTTTTGGATAAGTGCATTGAAGAATCCGTTTCAAAATCATGACAATTAGTGCAGCTTACTTTATAAATATCCTCTCCCTCTCTGTGGGGAATTTCATCTATGTTGAAATCTTCGTGACAATCGGTGCATTCCAAGTCTGCATGTACACTAGCTGAAAATTCTTTCTCATCAACAAATAAAGATATTTCGTGCCCGTTTCTTTCGCCGGTTAATTCTTCATCACTATGGCAATCCAAACAAGGATTATCCTGAGCATAATTAAGTTTAACTAATGAAAGTAAAATTACAATTATTAGTTTCAAATTAAAGTTCTTCATAAGAATCCCTTTAAGAAGATTTGTTGGTATTATTTGCCCTTGTAAATAAATAACAATTTTTACTTTCTTTCCAATCTAATTATGATTATGAATGAATATTAATATTTTAGCATTCGCTAGGCATATATCTTCTTTACGAAAGACAAAATGTCCTTCTTTTTTTTTATCTTTGCTCTTCAAATTTTTGGTGCAACAATGAAACTGGATGAAATTAGAAAAAGAATAAACGAACTGGACGAAAACCTCCTTAAGTTATTGAAGGAGAGACGTGAATTAAGCATTAATGTAGTTAATGCCAAGAACGAAAGTAATAAACCGATTAGGGATACTTTCCGGGAAACCGAAATCCTCAATAAGCTTATCAAAAGAGGTAAAGAATTAGGCTTGGATTCCCACTACATAACGAGTGTCTTCCAGAGAATAATAGAAGATTCCGTTAGACTGCAACAAAACTATCTTCAAGAAGAATTAAACGAAGAATTAAAATCGAAAGAATATTTGAATGTTGCAATTCAAGGCATCGACGGTTCGTACAGTTCGCTGGCAGCCAGAAAATTTTGGGCCGGATCTGGTAAAGAAATTAATTTCATCAGTAAACACAGATTCGACGAAGTGGTTCAAGCTGTTGAAGACGGCGAAGCTGAATATGCAGTTCTACCAATTGAAAATACTACTTCCGGCGGAATAAACGAAGTTTACGACCTACTGCTCCATACCACCTTATCGATCGTTGGAGAAGAAATTCATACAGTAAATCATTGCCTTGTAGGAATTGATGATATACCTTTAAGCAAAATTGAAACAATTTATGCGCATTATCAGGCAGCAGCTCAATGCAGCAAGTTTCTGGATTCACTTCCAAATTGCAAGATCGAATTCTTCGACGATACTGCAATGTCGGTTCAAAAAATTAAGGAATTAAATGATCCGGCCTGTGTTGCAATTGCATCGGAAGAAGCGGCAAATATATTCGGAGTTAAAATAATCAGAAGAAAGATTGCCAACCAAAAAGATAATTTTACCCGCTTCCTTATAGCTTCGCGAAATAAAATCAAAGTCGATCCGAGAAACCCGGCAAAGACTTCCCTCGTTATGGCAACTGCGCATATGGCGGGTTCATTAGTCGAAGCTTTGAATATTTTCAAAAAATATGAAGTGAACCTGACTAAATTGGAATCCAGACCCATTCTTGGTAATCCATGGGAAGAAATGTTTTACGTCGATTTTGAAGGAAATGTGGATGACGAAAAGATTCAATCGTTATTGGACGAACTTGGGCCATTCACCAGATTCTTCAAAATATTGGGTTGCTATCCAAACAAAGACTTTGCTAAACCCAAACCTAATTTAGCGATTGAGGATCACCCCGTAACAAAAGCGGAAAAGAAAGAAAAGGCTGAGAAAAAGAAAAAGATTCCTCCGAAAAATTATAAATTAGCCAGCAGGGAATACAAGGAAGAAGATACTATTATTAAAGTAAGGGATGTTCAAATAGGAGGGGATAACTTTGTAGTTATTGCAGGTCCTTGTTCGGTTGAGTCGAAGGAGCAAATATTTACTTGTGCAGCCGAAGTAAAAGAATATGGAGCCCAAATTTTAAGAGGCGGTTGTTTCAAGCCCAGAACTTCTCCGTACAGTTTCCAAGGCTTGGGATACGAAGGTTTGGAATACCTCTCCAATGCAGGGAACACATACGAACTCCCGATTATTACAGAGGTGTTAAAAATTGAGGATGTTCAAAAAGTTGCAATGCAAGCGGACATACTTCAAATAGGCGCAAGGAATATGCAGAACTTTGCCCTGCTCAAGGAAGCCGGAAAGGTACACAAACCGGTCATGCTCAAAAGAGGAATGATGTCTTCTCTTGAAGAATTGTTGAACGCTGCTGAATATATTTTGGCCGAAGGTAACCGTCAGGTTATTCTTTGCGAAAGGGGGATCAGAACTTTCGAAACGGCAACAAGAAACACATTGGATTTGAGCGCGGTTCCCGTATTGAAAGAAATGACTCATTTACCCATTATCGTGGATCCATCTCATGCTGTTGGAGAAAGAAACAAAGTAATTCCTTTGGCAAAAGCTGCCAAGGCTGTCGGGGCTCACGGAATAATGGTAGAGATACATCCCAAACCGGAAGTCGCTTTGAGCGATGGCCCGCAGGCGCTTTATTTCAATCAATTCGAAGAGTTGATGAAATCGCTTTCGAAGTAATACTGAAGTAGAAGGCTAAAAGTTATACCCTATTTTCAATCCGGTTGAACCGTATGAAGGCGCATTGCTGTTGAAGGACAAACCATATTCGACGAATATCTTCACGGATAATCCCGTAGTATTGTTAAGCAAATAAGCTCCACCTCCAACCAATAATCCAAATGTCCAATCATTCCTGTCCTCGAACATTTTGTCATTCAAAAGAAGCAATCCGGCAGAATATGAAAGGTCAACTATTTCGTCATACTTGATTACTTCACCTTTCAATTTAACTCCGCTAAAGGATGGATAGTATTTACCCGCTCTGTTTTCGGGAAGATAATATTCAATCTTCTTTTTGTTAAAATACCCAAGAATAACTTTTATGGTTTTATCTTGATTCAAATATAAGCCGCTGCCAAATTCAATGTCCAAGCTGGTTTGAGTTGGACTATTTGAAGAGATAGTTCCAATTCCCAAACTTCCGTTCAGTTGAATAGATTGCCCGGCTATTGTTCCGGCACAAAAAAAGACGATTATTAAAAAGAATTTTTTCATAAATTATATTTATTTCTGAAAAATCTACTATAAAATATTAAATAAATATAATTCAAACTAATGCGAGGGAAAGATGGAAAAAAGATTGTATTATTATAATGCCCATGTAACCTCCGTATATGATGGCGATACTCTTACTGTGGATATTGACTTGGGGTTAAAAACATTCGTAAAAGGAGAAAAGATCCGACTCAGTAGGATAAATGCTCCCGAATTAAGAGGTAAATCGAGACCGGAAGGATTGAAGTCGAGAGACAGATTGAGGGAACTGGTTTTAAATAAAAATATTTTGCTCCAAACAATTAAAGACAAAAAGGGGAAATACGGTAGATACCTCGGTGAAATATGGATTCAACTAAAAGGGAAGAAATATACCAACATAAACGATTTGCTGGTTAAGGAAGGATTTGCCGAATATAAAGAATATTAAAAGCGGGAGCTGAGTCCCGCCAAATTTAATGTAACCAATAGGCAACACCAACACCAATGAATGTTGCAACCGCATAACCCAACGTACCGCAAAGAATTGCAGGGATAACCAAACTGTTCCATCTTCTTCCCACAGCCATTGCTGCTGCGGTAGTAGGGCCACCCATATTTGCGTTCGAAGCAATTACAATTTCCGCAAGATCAAGTTTGAAGATTTTCCCCAACACCAATATAAATATCAGATGTATCAACAAAATAAGTCCTGCAAAAACAAATAATACCGGACCAACCTTAAGGACCACGCCAATATTTGCACTTGCACCAATTGCGGCAAAGAATACTTGCATCAAGAGTGTTCCTATTTTATCCCCGCCTTTTATTTCACCAACACTCTTCGGGAAAAGTGATGCCAAAGAAACAACTATTGCAGTGATTATCAATATTGCACTTCCCTTTACTCCTATTATGCCTTGCAATTCATATCCCACGGCACACAATATTAGAGAAATTGAAATTCCTTTTGCCATATCCAATAATGATGGGTTGTCCTCGTTATTTTCAATTTTCAAATCCGCTGCATTGGAAGCATTTTCTTCGTGATGGGTTTTATAATTTTTTTGTAATATCTTAATTGAAGGAAGCATAAAAAGAAGTAGAAAATATAACGTCATTACCAAATTATCCGCAGCAACTCCCGCGGCCAACAATTCACCGGAATGGAGTTGAAGAGCTTCGGAAGCGGCAACATAATTCATTGAACCACCTATGTATGTGGAACAAAATATTCCGGCAAGCTTCCACCCTTCTTCACCAAGGGGAATTAAGTTATATGCTATTATTGTTCCCACTACCGTTCCGATGCCACCAAAGAAAAATGCAATTAATGTTGGACCAGCTTCTTTTATAATTCTTCGAATATTGGCTTTGAACAATAAAAGCGGAATTGCCAGTGGAACAAGATAAGACCATACTGCATCGTAAACAGGGGAGCTAACAGGAATGATAGATAAATTAGAAAGTAAAAATGTGCCAAGTATTGCGATAACGACAGCGGAAAGTTTATTCCCTATTTTTGTGGTTTCCGCCCAAATGGCAAATCCCCCAACAGAAAATAGAACAGCCCATAGCGCCCAGAAATTATCCGGGGCAATCAATGTATTTCCCATAGTTTTTCCTTTCGATTAGTTAACCTTTGAATGAATCTCTTTTAAATGAGTCTCTTTTCTCTTTTAATTTTTCAACTACTATCGGAGGAACAAACTCACTTACATCCGCATCGAATTGAGCTAAATTCCTTATTATAGTTGAATTTAAGTAGGTATACTTTTCGTGAGGCATCAAAAAGATGGTTTTGAATTTACTGTTTAACTTTCTATTCATCAAAGCCATCTGAAATTCATATTCAAAATCACTTATAGCTCTTAAACCCCTAATAATTCCTACTGCGCCGACTTCTTTTGCATGATCCACTATTAGTCCGTCGAATGAATCGACCAAAACATTATCAAAGTCCTTCAAGCTTTCGTTCAGCATTTCAATTCTTTCGGCAACGGTAAACATTGCAGTTTTAACGGGGTTACGAGCAACGGTAACAATTACTTCGTCGAAAAGGTCTGTGGCTCTTCGAACAATATCAATATGTCCGTTGGTAACGGGATCAAATGTACCTGGATAAACTACTCTTTTCATTTCCATTCAATTGATTTTACAAACGTCAAACAAATATAAGAATGAGAATTCGAAATCAAAAATCAATTTGATTACGAATACCAAAACAAATCTTATAAAAATATTTTTTTATATAAGTACGGCTTTAAGTCTAAGTAATGCAACTACATGTTTTCATAAAATGAAAAGTATTTCTGTAATAAATCAATCGAACAGATATATCAGGCTGTCGCCAATTCTTTTATCGGGAGATTTACCAAAAGCATCGACGTCTTTTTCTTCAGTTTGAATGGAACGTTCAACAACAATCAATCCGTTGCTGTGGATGAATTTATTTTCGAGCAAGTTTTTTACTACGGAATGAATATCATATTTAAAAAATGGTGGGTCGGCAATAATAAAATCGTACTGGGCATGATCTTTCATCGAAGAAAATTTAAGAGCGGGCATTTTATAAATTTTACAATTCTCCTTCTCGCCCATTGCATCAATATTATTCACTAAATTTTTATAAATAACGTAATTCTTTTCCACGAAATCAATAGAAGAGGCACCCCGACTTAAACATTCAAAACCGAGTGAACCGCTCCCGGCATAAATGTCGCATACCTTAGCCGTTTCGAATTCAAAAATATTATTCAAATAGTTGAAAAGGGATTCTCGAACTCTGTCGGTTGTGGGTCTTATTAAATCGGATTTTGGAACCTTAAGCGTTCTTCCTTTTAATCTGCCGCCGGTAATTCTCATTATCCCAGCCTAAAAGATATTCCGGTTGAAGCCGCAAATGAATTGTATTTTCTATTAAAGATTTCTTTTACTTCCAAATCGGGATCGGTATATATAACCGAAAAAGGATTGAGTTTATAGAAAGTTATTCCCAACTCCGACTTTATCTGCTCCAATAAAGTATCAGTTATATTATCCCCGGCAATATACCCTTTTTTATCCTCAGGCAATGGAATACCTATCCTTTCGATCGCCTTCATTCCCAATTGCAATTTCTCAATCAGTTCCACTGCTTGATCAATTTTGTAATTCTTGAAATATATAGGGGCATTGTTATTGATGACCATCAGGGAAAAGGATTTGTCTCCCGAATAAAGAGATATTTCCACCGTCTCTTCCCCCTTTTTCATTCCCCGGAATATATTGGACGAAGCAAGGTGTGCATGGTCGACAAACTTTAGCCTTAATTTATTTCTCAAGGCAAACTTATGAAGCATTTCAACATATTTTTTGCGAATAGCAAGAACAAGAGTCGTTGGTTCCGTTCTCATATTGCTGCCGGAAACTTTTATCTCCCTAATCAAATATGCCTTTTCATCCTCCCTGGGAAAAAGCTTCTCAAATTCCCATCGAATGTGTTTGAGTAAATCGTTGGGAGATAAAGAAACCTCATAGGGTATTTCAAATGATTTAAATTTATTCGGGGGGAGTGTAAATGATATATTCTCAGCTTTTACAGAATTCCGGAGTGTTATTTCGTCGAAAGCAGCCTGGAGAATATTGATGGCTTTGGCTTCTTTGCCGTCAAAATCAATTATTTCGGAAAAGTATTCCTCATCAATATTCTCCAGAACAAACTTACCTTCTTTGAAAGAAACTTCAGAAAGTTGAAGTTTCTCGCTAGTAATATTTATGCCGGCATTAACCAATGACAGCGACATATAATATTATTCCCAAGAAGCAGTATTCTTAAGAGCATCGCTGTAAAGATCACCGATTTTACCGTATCCGTCCGGACACTCAAGTAAATATCTCGTACCGATAGTGATGGTTGTATCGATGCTCACTAATTTTCCGTAACGGTTGATAACCGTATCTATCGATTGTGACGTATCAACCTTCAGAATATAGTATGAATGTGACTTGGGTGAAAAATAGAGACTGTCGAAAACCAAATCACCGCTTACAAGAGGTTCGAAAGGATTCTTGCTTCTTTTCGTTATCGTATCAATCTCGGTCATCATTTTGATTACCGCAGAATCGGTAGATACATATTTGATTAAGCTATCGAGATTGTCGGTGTAACGACCGAATTTTTTCTCCCACAAAATTTCTGCTTGGCGCAAGTTAGACATTCTTGCTCTGGATTCCGCTTTATAATATCTTTCCATTTTCATTATTTCTTGCGGTTCAATTATTGCCACTTGAATAAGCATATAAGTTAATACCGCAATTATGATCCACAGCGGAACGTGATAATACCAAGGTTCAGTTCTTTTCATTTTTCCTCCAGATAAAAAAACTTTTCCTACAATCGAATTAATTTTTTAATTTTTTCAAATTTATTTTTCCCGATTCCTTTAACATTTTTAAGCTCGGATAAATCATTAAATTTCCCGTGCTTATTCCGGTAATCGATAATTTTCATTGCCGTTTTCTTTCCTATCCCCGGCAACAAAACAAGCTCGTCAATACCTGCTGAATTAAGATTAACCTTATTCTTTAATGCCGGTAAAGACTTTTTGTAATTTGCATTTTTATCATTCGTACTAAAATCTGAAACTTTACGCTCAGATTCAACTTTTTTTTCTTCATTAATGCCAAATGAAGAACCAATTTGCTTATTTTTCATCCCTTGGGGCAGTGTGGAACCGTTTTGTGCCCGGTGAGCACTTTCCCCCGGGAAATTAACAAACAAATATTTGCCGAATAAACCAACGCAAAAAACAATTACAACAAAGAACAAAACTTTGAGCTCATTTTCCGTAAAACCAATTTTAACAGAGATTTTATGGAATAACTCTTTTAACAATTTAATATTTTATTTTTCGGGCACCTTTATATTTGGCATATTATTAAGTTCTCTAAGCAATTCTTTTTCCTTAGAATTTACACGCTTAGGCACATAAATATTTATCCTAACCAATTGATCACCCGAACCGTGCGAATTAAGGTGCTGAATTCCCTTATCCCGCATTTTCAAAAATTTCCCCGGTTGAGTTCCCGGTTCAATTTTCAATTTGGCTCTTCCGTTCAGCGTTGGAATTTCCACATCCGTTCCCAAAACCGCTTCGGGGTATGAAATGTAGAGATCGTAAATTATATCATCCCCCTCACGGATGAAATATTCGTGAGGGAGTTCTTTGAAAACAACGATAATATCTCCATTCTGACCGCCGTTTTTTCCGGCATTCCCTTCTCCGCGGAGAGTCATATAACTATCGTTGTGAACCCCGGCCGGAACGGAAATATTCACCAAGCTTTCCGCATAAACCCTACCATCGGCAGAGCATGCAGGACACGGCTCTGCGACTATTTTACCGGAACCGTTACAATTGGAGCAAGTTGTAATGTTAACAAATTGACCGAAGATAGAACGGCTTACCTGACGAACTTCTCCCGAGCCATTACAAACCGAGCATGTGCGGTAGGAACTGCTACTCTTGGCTCCGGTACCACCGCAAACGTCGCATTTGTTGTATTTTTTTATCTTTACTTTTTTTGTTGTTCCGTGCGCAATTTCTTCGAGCGTTAATTTCAAAGTGATCTTCAAATCACTACCCGGAGTTCCGGTTCTTTGTCTGCCGGTTCTGCTTCCCCGTCCGGAACTTTGACCGAAGAAATCATCGAAAATAGAAGAACCGCCAAATGCACCGCCGAAAATATCGGAGAAGTGACTGAATATATCATTTACATCTGTAAATTCAGGTCCGCCACGCATTCCGGCATGACCGAATCTATCGTATTTTGCTCTTTTATCGTCGTCGCTCAGAACTTCGTAAGCTTCGGCAGCTTCTTTGAATTTTTCTTCAGCCTCTTTATCATCCGGATTTCTATCCGGGTGATATTGCATTGCTAATTTTCTGTACGCTTTTTTAATTTCTTCTTTAGAAGCAGTCTTCGATACACCAAGTACTTCGTAATAATCTCTTTTACTCATCTAATCTTATTCCTGTTCTTTTCCATTTTCTTCTTCCGCAGAAGCAATTTCCTGAGAAACAATTACTTTTGCGTGTCTAATAACTTTATCCTTGTACAAGTATCCTGCTTCAATTTCATCCAATACTGTGTGGGGCTCCACTCCTTCGGCAGGTTGCTGCATTAAAGCTTCGTGAAGGTTGAAGTCGAAAGGTTGTCCCTTTGCTTCAATTTTTTTAACCCCTTGATCTTCCAATATTTTTTTGAATTTATCGAACACCATTTGAACTCCCTTTTTGAGGGATTCGAGGTCATCCGATTCGTTCATATGTTTTACAGTTCTTTCCAAATCATCGAAAACAGGTAAAATGTTAACCACGAAAGATTCTGCAGCGTATTTAGCGAACAATTCTTGTTCGTTCTCTTTTCTTCTCTTATAATTCTCGAACTCTGCTGCTCTTCTTAACAAAGTATCTTTCAAATCTTGAACTTCTTTTTCAAGTTCTTCTATTCTATCCGAAAATGCTTCCTCTGTAGATTCTTCGGCTTTCGCTTCGTTTTCAACCTCGGTCTTTGTCTCTTCTTTTTCTTTCGATTGCTTTTTAACTACTTCCACTTCTATATCATTATCTTTTTTCAATTTCTCTTTTTTCTCCTCTTTCTTAGTCTTTTTTTGATTCATAATTACTACTCTCCTTAATTTCTAATTCCTTTTAATTCGTTGGACAATTCTTGCGCAATGTAAACAATGGCAGCAATTGCCTTCGAATATTGCATTCGTTTCGGTCCGATTATTCCGATGGTACCGCTTACTTCGCCCAAGTTATACTCTTTGGCAACCAAGGAATAATTGGATAATTTTTCGTCGTCGTTTTCCTTCCCAATGGCAATCGTTAAGTCTTTTCCCTCCTGAGACAGTTTCTTGTCCATAATATGAACAACAACATCCTTGTCTTCAATAAGTTCTATTATACTTTGGAACGATCCGTGATCTTCAAATTCAGGTTGTTTCACTATGTTTTTCGCACCGGTTATAATGGTTTTATCCGATTTATGAATATCAGCAAAAATCTCATCGATCGAATCGAGGAACAATCTTATTATCGGTTTGAATTCTTCTTTGTTGGCACTTGCCATTCTATCCTTGAATGAAGTGCGAATATCTTTGAATTTCAATCCGCTTAATCTTTCATTAAGCAATCTTTGAACATCTTCAACATCCTTATCGCCCAATTCATTCTGAATTTCGAGAGTAATAGTTTTTACAAAACCCGATTTGATGGTTAAGACAACCAAAAGACGATTGCTGGAAATTTTAACCAGTTGGAGTTTATGCAAAACCGCCTGCTCGAACTTTGGATAAGTTACGCATGCCAAAAGATTTGTTATTTCACTTAATAATTTGGACGATTCCCTCAATACATTGTCTTCCCTTTCTTTCTCGGCTGCATGTATTCTGCTTCTTATAATTTGTTTTTCCGCCTCCGATAATTTGGGAGTATCCATCAACGAGTCAACATAAAATCGATATCCCTTATCCGTTGGGACTCTACCCGCGGATGTATGGGGGTGACCCAAGAAACCGCTCTCTTCCAAATCCGCCATAATATTCCGTATGGTGGCCGGGGAGAGACCGATATTATATTTCTTGGAAATATTGCGAGAGCCCACCGGTGACGCAGTCAAAATAAACTGGTGGATTACATATCGCAATATTGCTTTTTCCCTATCTGTTAACTCGTAATTTTTCATAAATATTTTTAAAAATAATGGCTTTAAAATTACCAAAAAATACACTCATTTTCGAATTGCGGCAATACTACAATTTTAGCTCCAAATTGTTCCTGAAATTAATGACTTTATCTCAAAGGGAAGTTCATTCTACTAAATAATTGTCGATACTATTTGGTATTTTTAAAGGTTTAATTTTCGGGGATAATTAATGACTTTAGAAAAAAAATATTCCATTACCAACGGTCATAATTTATGGCGCATAAAAATATCTCAAAACGAAAAACTTTACATTGAAACAAGAGATAAAGGAAACAAGGAAGTTTATTTCGGATGTTATATTTTGGAAGATGGCACGCCTGTATTCGAAAACCACCAATTCCAAGAAAAGTTTTGGATTGGGATAGAAGAAATTTATAAGGATATTATTTTCCTTCACAAATATCCCAAGCCTGATATGCCTTACCACGCGGAGATTATTGCATTCGACTCTGCCTCACAAAAAACTCTGTGGGAAAACAAAGATTATTCTTTTTCCTTTATTGATTCGGATAAAGTTTACGCAAAAAAAGAAATATTCGGAAATGTTGAATACGCCGTATTCGATTATTTAACCGGAGAAAAAATTGAAAAAACTTTATCCGATCAAGAAATTGAAATTTTGGGTAGAGACGTAAAAGCTAAATTCGACTATGATTCATACATTTTTCCCGAGGTTTACCATCCAGACTCCGCTGACGTAGATGTTGAAGAAATCTTAAAAAATAATATCGGGGAACATGAACTAACGGGTAATATAGAATTTGCAATAAAGCATCCGTTTATTTTTGCCTCCGTTCACTTAAAAGCATCCAACGGAAAAATGGATAATTATTTATACGTAATTGATACAGTAAATAACACAAAATCTCTCGAGATAAAAGTAAATTCGAATTTGGAACTTTTTGCTGCGGATACTTTTTTCATCTACAAAACATATTTGTTCGTACTGAGCGAACAGAAAGAATTAATAGTTTATTCATTAGAGGAATAACCATGGAATTAACTAAAGAAGAAAAGTTGATTCTGTTAAATGCCGCACGAAAAACCATTGAGAGTAAATTCAGAGATGTCACTCTCGAAGAACCCGACTATGAAAAACATCCCGTTTTGAAATCGAAAGCCGGAGCGTTTGTTACCTTAACAAGCAATGGAAGATTGAGAGGGTGCATAGGTTACATCATAGGGTTTGACCCTCTTTTCGAAACCGTCTGTTCAGCTGCAACTCAAGCTGCAATGAACGACCCGCGTTTTATGCCTGTTACCGAAGATGAATTAAACGATCTGGAAATAGAAATCTCTGTTTTGTCAGAACCATTCCCGATGACAAACTACGACGATATTGTTTTGGGTAAACACGGACTGATAGTGGAAGAATCGGGTAGACGGGGCTTATTGTTACCTCAAGTTCCGATAGAACATAACATGACTAAGGAAGAATATTTAAGCGCCATTTGTCAGAAAGCAGGTTTGCCATCGATGCTTTGGAGAGAGAAACAATTGAATTTGCAAGCATTTACGGCAAATGTATTCTCCGAAAAAGAATTGGAGGATTAAGATGGAAAAGATAAGAAAAGCTGCAGTTGCCGGTCAATTTTATCCCGGCACAAAGGAAGAACTTGAAAAAGAATTAAACCTCTTATTCCAAATTGCAAAACCGGAAAAACAATTTGATAATATCGCCGGTATCGTTGCTCCCCATGCAGGATATATCTATTCCGGGAAAACCGCCGCTAAAGTTTATTCCCTATTGAAAGGGAAAAAGTATAAGTCCGTTATTGTAATTTCACCCAGTCATTATGAATATTTCTTCGGCTCGTCAATTTTCGACGGTGACTATTACGAAACCCCACTGGGAAGAATCCCGATTGATAAGGAACTCGCAAAGTCAATTGCAGAACATGGTGATAAAATCAGACTCGGCGAGGAAGGTCACAAGCACGAACACGCATTGGAAGTACATCTTCCCTTCATTCAAAAGGAACTAGGCGAGTTCACTTTGGTGCCGGTTGTAATGGGAGATCAAAGCAAAAGAAGTGTAGATGATTTGGCAAATGCATTAGCTAAGACTACCACAGATGAACACTTAATTGTTGCAAGCTCGGATATGTCCCACTTCTATCCAAAAGACATAGCAAATAAATTGGATTCCATGGTTGAAAAAAGAATTTCGGAATATAATTACGATGCTTTGATGGAAGAATTGGAAAAAGAAGAAGCACAAGCGTGTGGCGGCGGTCCGATTGTTGCAATGATGAAAGCCCTTCATTTAAGGGGCAAAAGAAACTCGGTTATAATCGACAGAAGTGATTCGGGGGATGTTTCAGGCGATAACGAAAGAGTTGTGGGATACCTTTCGGCTGTTGTATATTAAGTTATGAAAAATTTATTTGTTGTTATTATTCTTTCTTTCCTTTTCGTTGCGTGTGCTTCGGCACCACGATTTACATCAGTCGATAATATTAAGTTTGAAAAAACCGAAGCCGTAAAAGATACTATCAAATTTGCAGATACACCAGAATTGCCCGATTCGGTATTAGCAGTGGAAATTGGAATAGCATCATATTATGCAGAACCTTTTCATGGAAGAAAAACTGCAAACGGAGAAATTTATAATATGTATGATCTGACTGCGGCTCACCCCACATTCCCTTTGGGAACAATAGCACGGGCAACAAATTTGAAAAACGGAAAATCGGTGATAATTAAAATAAACGACAGGATGCCGAAACATCCGGAAAGAATAATTGATCTTTCCTACGGCACGGCAAAAGCATTAGGTTTTGTAAATGACGGTTTGGCTAAAATAAAGTTGGAAATATTAAAATGGGGAGACAACAAATACATCTCCCCAAATAAAAATTAGAGTCCCAATAAATAATCTGCAATCCTTCCCAAATCCTTTACATCCAAGTGGGAATAAGAAGGCATTATCTTCTTAGGATACAGCTTTTTGTAATTTTCAAATCTTTCATCTCCGTTGAAAGATTGAGGGTTCCTCAAGTAATTAATCAGGTTATCCCTTGACCAATATTCTTTAGCAGAAGCGAGAGCCGGAGCCATCGAAGTTCCTTTCAGATCGGAGCCGTGACAATTTAAACAACCGTTCGAACTCATTAATTCTTCCGGAGTTTTTTCCACTGCCGCTGCCGAGCTCATATACCCTTCGCTTTCGGCGCTATATTCTTCTTTTGTGTATTGATTTAAGAAAAACAACAATAAAAATAAAAGTAAAAATCCGGCTACCCATTTTTGAGCATTAGTCATATTTTGTATTCCTTTCTAAAAATTGAGTTCGAAAAATAGATAATTTTTCGTTAAGATTCGCCATTAATCGAATCATTGTAATACTTCACATAATTTAAAACGGCATTTGTTAAAGCTTTTGCAATTGCTTTCTGCCCTGCACTGCTTTTTAAATATCTCTCGTCTTTTCTGTTGGATAAAAATCCGGTTTCTAATAAAATACCCGGCATAGACGCACCAACCAAAACATAAAAGCCGGCTTGTTTTACTCCTCTGGATTTCACTTTGGTATGTTTCGCATATTCTTTATCCAAAAGTTCCGCAAACTTTTCCGAATAACGCATAAAAGCCGAATGCGCCATCGAAACCAAAATAAAATTTTCGTTAGTCAATTTTTGATACCGCTTTGGATTATCTTCCAATTCAATTACACTGTTCTCGAATTCAGCAATCTTGATTGCCTCTTTTGTTCTTCCCGGACGCAAAAGATATATTTCGTAACCGTTAGTTGAGCTTGGTTTTTTCCTCAAAGAATTGCAATGGATGGAAATAAATAATTTACCGTCGTTTTCGTTGGCAATTTTTCCTCTTTTATAAAGTTCAACAAATTTGTCGGTCTTACGCGTATATACTATCTTCACTCCCGGCATTTTCTTTTTGAGCATAGCGCCCAGTTTAAGAGCAATACCTAGATTAACGTCTTTTTCTTTCACTCCGCTTACGCCTATTGCCCCGGCATCTTTTCCTCCGTGTCCGGCATCTATTACAATCACATCGAATTTCCATTTCTCTGCCAATTTTTCAATGTCACGTTCATCAGGTGTAGCGAATAATTTGTTGTGAATGGTAATGATTATATCCCCGGTTTCCGGATCTACAAACGATTCGTGATTATCGTATCCTTGCTTTAATTTGAATTCAAGCTGAACGTTGCCGGAAACATTTTTGAGCTGGGCACTCCTCACTAATCCTTGGGGTTTTATGCTTTTAATTATTTCCGGGGGAACCCTTACTCCGGAAAGAAAAACGAATAATTTATTTTCGTTAATGGAACTGCTGAATTTATGAATCTTTCTTTTTGTTGAAAGTCTTATCAAAGTTCCGTTGGTTTTTTCTTCAATTGATATTGCTTGAATATCAAAGGGTGAATTCGGATCGATCGTTTTTTTAACGTCTGTGCTTTCAGAAACATTTTCGATTCTATTACCCGTAAATGCAAGATGTTTTCTACCGTTGTCGAAGTTGATCTCTTTGCCGCTAGCCTTTTCAAAATAAGGCAATGCGTATTCCAAGGGAACGAATACATCACGGTTGATGAGTAATGCTGAAATAGGAATTTGGTAAACCTGCTGCATCCCGGAATTCAAATTGCGAATAACCAAATATTGATTTCTTGCGGTGAGTTTTAATGCATATTTACTAAACTTTATCTCTACTTTGTCTGCATTCGAATTGTAATAATAATTTCCGGAAACTGCCGAGGCTAAATCTTTGGAGGATGCATAAACAGTTCCCCTGCGTAAAATGTATGAAACTGTTTTTTCTTCCTTCCCTGTATCGAAAGTTAGTTTGAGCGTTCTTTGGGCATGTGTTGAAATAGAAAAAAGAAGAAATATCAGCAAAAACTTAAACTTAAAATCCATTATCCCCGCAAAAGAAAATTTTTACATCTCAATATAAAACAGAGAAATTAAAAATTGTAATCATCGGAAAAATTATTAAAGTTCCACACTAACTCCTATTGTAGGGAGAATTCCGAATTCTTTTGAATTCACTTCTTTATTCTCAATGTAGTCCCATCTGGCTCCGGTTATGTTCTTACGGTTATATACATTTTGTACATCAAAGTATGTTACCAATGTCCAATTGTCGAAATACCATATTTTATCAACTCTTAAATCCAACGCATGAGTGTCGGGCAACCTTTTGGACAAATATTCCGGGATAAATTGTTTGTTAACCGGATGATAGGGAGTGTAGGGAAATCCGGTAGCATATCTGAATTTGCCGGAGAATATCCACGAGTTGCCCAACATATATCCGCCTGAAATATTAAGAATTACTCTTTGATCAAATTGTCCGCTTCTCTCAATTCCATCCAATGCTGTAAAATTAGTTTGACTGTATGTGAAACTGATCAATCCGTACAAAGGAATATCGGATGATTTTTTTTGAAGTGATATTTCGATGCCTTTGGATTCGCCCGTTCCACCGCTAACAAGTGGTTCCAAACCGAATGAGGAATAATTTTCTTCAGCGCCTCCGAATCCCGCGCCGGCATTGGCCAATACAAGATAATTTCTTGTAAGGCTTGCGGGATAATTAGAATAATTCTTATAGAAAATCTCCGCCTTGAACTTTGTGTGTTCGGAGAAAAGATGATCGACACCTAAAATGTATTGTTCAACTTGAATATTGTCCAATTTATTATTCCCGGGATAAGCCAACCAAATATACGACGGGGCTTGTTTGTAAATACCCATGCTTAAATTAACTGAAGTAATTCCACTCACTGCCCACCTGGCAGATAACCGTGGACTGAATGAAAATTTATTTTCTATTGCACCAAAATAATCTGCCCGTACTCCCGCATTTATTTGAACATTCGACAATAGCGGAAAGCTGTACAAACCATATATTCCGGCTTTGTTAAAATTCCTATCAGCTTTATAATTTGTCATTGGCAGTGTTTCACCAAATGAGGTTACAAATTGAGATGGGAAGAGAATTTCGTTGTTACTTTCAATGAAATAATAATTAACGCCCAAGTTCAATTCGGATTTCTTTCCTGTCTTCAGAATTAAATCTGTTGAAAAATTATTTACCGCTTCAATCGACTTGTTAACGAATATTGGATTTAACAGACTGTCTTTCTGAAAATTATCATAATCCACATAATTCCTTCCGAACCTGAAATCAATAAACCCCTTATCGAACAAGTGTCTGTAAGAAATTCCCGCGGTATATTGCCGTTGTGAATTGGCAAGAATTCTTGAATTTTTAACAAAACTCTCTTTATCGTCGTAATTGAAATTAACATCGTCTTTAGCCCCCACAAATAAGAATGAGAGTTTGTCGTTATTGTCATAGTTGTGGTTGTACTTAAACATCATATCCCAATACTGAGGGACAAAAGAGAAACCGACTGCATTAAAAATAAAATCCAAATAACTGCGACGAAGGGAAAAAAGAAAATTATCGTTCTGTGAAATTGGGCCTTCCATGTTTATCCCGAATTGAGTTGCAGAAATCAAAGCTTTTCCCCCAATTCTGTCCTCTCGTGGGTCTCTCAATTCCACTCCTAAAACTGAAGACAACTTATCTCCATACTTAACGGAGAACCCACCGGTTGAAAAAGTAGATTTGTTCACAAAATCCAAATCCACATAACTGTTTGTTCCACCCGTTGCGCCTTGAGTTGCAAAGTGGTTTATATTGGGGACGACAAATCCATCCAGCAAATATAAATTTTCCGATGGGGCACCGCCTCTCACTATCAAATCGTTCCTTCCGGCAGATTGCTTAGCAACACCGGGTATGATCGAAAGTGCTCTTACAACATCCTCAAAACCACCGGGAGAACGTCTTAGCTCTTCATAACTAAAGCTTGTAACACTTACGGTTTCAGTTTTATCCTGTTCATAATAACCAGAAGTAACGGTTACACCCTCCAAATTTAATACTTGTTCTTTAAGCTCGAATAAGATGTTGGTTGGTTTTGAAGTCATTACCATAACGTCTGTTTTAACAATCGGTTCAAACCCAATATAGGAAGCTTTAATAGTATAAGCTCCGGGCTCGAGTCCGTTTATTATAAAATTTCCGTTCTCATCAGTTGCCGCACCAACACCTAAACCTTCTACAATCACATTTACTCCTATTAAAGGTTGTTTGGTAGATGCATCTACAATTTTTCCGGTGATTTTACCTTGGTTTTGTGCAAAGGTAAATGTAACCGATAAAGTGATTAAAGCTATAATATATTTTATTCTATTCATATTTCATTTCCATATTTAATTGTTTAGCAATATATTTTTCCACATTGAATTTTCTTTTACATCCATTATAATTCATATATCTTACTTTTCCGAAAACCGGACGTTCGCTCCATGCACGATCGTGAACTCCGCCAACAGACCAGGCAATACCCGTATATCCGTTGGGGTCAACACCGTCCAGTCCGTACTTATCGTTTAAATATATAGCGATTCTCTGTGCTTCTTCCGGAGAATCACTCCATTCCAAAATTTTCTTTGCCCAATACATTCTCATATAACCATGAATCTTACCCGTTGAAACAAGTTCTTTTTGAGCTGCGTTCCATAACTCTTCGTGAGTTGCTCCATTTTCAAACTCTACTAAAGTATATAAATATTCTCTTTCATCATTTCGATGGTAATCCAAAGTTCTTCGAGCCCAATTGGGGAAGCCCTTAAAATTATCATAGTTAGAATTATAGTATACGTAATTATCCGAAAGTTCTCTTCTAATTATTAACTCCTCTAAATATGATGAGTGATTCTCGTCATCCGTTCCCGCCAAAACAAAAGCCATTCTTTGTGCCGAAATATTGCCGAAATGAAGATGCGGCGACATATTTGAAGTAGCATTCATATTCGGGTTATTACGGTATTCAGAATATTGATTAATTCCATTAACCAAGAATTCATTGAAATTATTGTAAGCATTAAGCTCTCCGGGTTTTATCCAATTAACTGAAGCGACAGAATTGTCAGTATCAATTGTTGAAAATAACTCTTCAATTTCTTGTTCAGATAGATTATTACATCTCTGATTCATTTTCCGAAGCTTAGGGAAATCCGTAAGATATTCCGGCAATAATTTTTTTAATTTAGTTCTTATTGTCCTTGCTCCTACTTCTTCTTTTGAACTCGTTATCCATACTGGAACTATGTTATGTGCATCAACACAATATACCGGAAATGTTGCCGACTTTGCTAATTCTTCCTTGGCTTTCCTCAAACACCGCAAGGGATTAAAATCTGTAACCAGCAATGCAATGTTCTTGTTCTTTATAAAATCATTTATTGAATCAATATGATTACCAACCGAAATATTTAATGAAATATTGAGATCACTCAGAGAATCATTTATTCCCTTTATGCTCTCCTTTACAAAAGTAATTCGTCTTTCATAGTTCCCATAGAAGACTACATCATAATTATAAAAGACTTCCAACTTAGCACCAAAGGATTCGGCAAATTCGCATGCGGCGATCAAAGCCCAGTTATCATTTACCCTTAATTCCCTTTCCATCCAATATACAACCAAATCGGCGGATTTATTTAATTCTTTCGAATTAAGTTTTATCATTCTATTTGTGTCGAGTTTTATTTTCATTTTATTTTTAATTTACAGTCTAATTATTCCCAAATTTTTTCTTAATTACTTCTTTTCTGAATTGAAAGATTTTTTTAACTGATCTTTCAATGAATAATTTGTTAATCAGCTTTTTAATCGGACCGCCATATAAATCATATTCAACTTTATCAATCATAATCGTCTTACCCCCTTTTTCTTCAAAATGATGGTGGTGAATCCATTTTTTATAGGGCCCTTTTTTCTGAACATCAACAAATAAATAAGGGGGTTCATATTTTGTTATAAGCGTTTTCCACCTTATCGGTATACCGTACATCTTAATTGTATAATTAAATTCCGCATTCTCTTGCATCTTCATTTTTTTGTTACCATTAATTTTGAAATTAATCCAAGTAGGGGTTATCTCGCCTAAATTTTCCGGCTTTTCGAAAAATGGAAATATTTCATATAATTCTTTATCAATTTCTTGTCTTTGTTCGAAAATAAACATAGTTAATCCTTTCTATATTTTAATGGAACCCAAAGAAAGCCAAACGCTTCCCCCTCATCTTTCTCGAGATGTTTATGATGCATTTTATGTGCTCTTCGCATCCCTAATAAATAGTTGTTATCTGTATTTCTAAAAAGTTTTATCCTTTGATGTATAAAAATATCATGAACAAAAAGATAAGCAATTCCGTAGATGGCAACACCTATACCAATGTAAAAAATAATACTCCCTTCCCCGGCTGCATATCCATAATATATCATCAAAATGCTTGGCAAGGCAAAAATAAAAAAGAATAAATCATTTTTTTCATACTTGCTGTCCTTGTTTCGTTTATGATGGTCTTCATGAAGAAACCACATAAACCCATGCATAACATATCTGTGAATAAGCCATGTTAACCCTTCCATAATGAGGAAAGTAAGTAGAATTACAATTATTCCTAATATCATTTTCGTTTTTCTTCCTTATGTTTTAATCTATTCGAAAAATACTCGTAAAACAGAATATACGAACCCACTAAAGTAAAATTGTAAAAGAAATCTTCAATCGGAATTGTGGTGATTCTTAAATTAAAAATTGCTTTTGGATTGTACGCAACTATGGGTAAGGATGTTAAAAAATAATTTACTATCAGAAAAGGAACAAACGCGAATAACAAATAAAGCCAAAACAAGAAACTCTCTTTTAAACTAACCGGCATAAAATAAATCAAAAAAAAGAAAATGCCCAGTGCTAATGAAACCGAAAATGTATAATGTTTAGTTTGGTTGAAAGCTCCAAAAAGTATAATCAAAAAAGAAAGGGATAAAAATATTTCATTCTTAATTTTAATTTTGTAATCATTCAAATAATGTTTAGC
>CAZULK010000033.1:0-22711 GCA_964621225.1 uncultured Melioribacteraceae bacterium
ACTTATTGAGAAAAGCCGAACATAACCAAGTACGGGATGTTTCCGATCCAAATATTGTTTGGAAGGATTGTCTTAAATTAATAAAGGAAAATGTTCCTTTAATATCATTTAACACTTGGTTTTTACCCATTAAACCGTTGGAAATAGAAGGAACTTTGTTAAAAATACAGGTTCCTAACAATTATTTTATAGATTGGATAGAAGAGCATTACAATACTCTCATTACAAAAACCATTAAGCAAGTAATCGGTCAAGAGGCTGAATTAGTATATGTGATAATGGAAGAAAATGAATCCCTCCCTCCTTTGGTTGAACCGATTATAGAACCCAAAGCTCCTTCGGAACCGGTAAAAGTTGAAAAAGATTTTGATTCTTATCTTAATCCCAGATACAGGTTTGATAATTTTATTCAAGGCGAGAGTAATCAACTTGCCAGAGCTGCTGCGGTAGCAATTTCTAAAAATCCAGGACAGACCTCATTCAACCCATTATTTATTTATGGGGGAGTGGGGCTCGGCAAGACCCACTTAATACAAGCAATAGGAAACGAAGTTTTGGATAATTATCCTGATAAGCGGGTCATTTATCTTTCTTCAGATATTTTTACGGTGGAGTTTGTTGAAGCAATTCAGAACAATAAAGTAAACGAGTTTTCGAATTTCTATAAAAGCATGGATGTTCTGATTATTGACGATATCCAATTTTTGATAGGAAAAGAAAAAACACAGGACCTCTTTTTCCACATATTTAACACCCTTCACCAATTAGGAAAACAAATTATCCTTTCTTCTGACAAACCGCCAAAAGACTTAAAAGGATTGAACGAAAGGCTAATCTCCAGATTCCAATGGGGATTAACCACAGATATTCAACCACCGGATTTCGAAACCAGGATTGCAATTCTAAAAAACAAAGCGGAAATCTATGGAATTGATCTTTCCGGCGAAATTTTGGAATATATTGCTCACAACATAACATCAAACATACGCGAGTTAGAAGGTTGTTTGATTAAACTTCTGGCAAATTCGTCTTTGGGCGAAAAAGAAATCGATTTGAATCTTGCCAAAATGACGGTAAAAGAAATTTCCACCAAGAGGGAAGTAAATATTTCTATTGATTATATCACGAACGTTGTGTGTGAATATTTTGGTGTTGACGAAAACAAAGTAAGAGAAAAAAACAGAAAGAAAGAAGTTGTGATTGCCCGCCAGGTAGCAATGTACCTCTCAAAAAAACTTACCAGATCATCATTGAAAACCATCGGTTTACATTTCGGCGGAAGGGACCACTCAACCGTTATTCATGCTTTCAATTCGATTGATAATTTGATAAACGAAGATGCAGACCTGAAACAAAAAGTCGAAAGCATCCGAAACAAAATAGAATTAGGCATTTCTTAATTATTTTTTCTCATTTTTCCCAAAAATTTATTTAAAACTTATCCACATTTTTGTGTGGATAAGTTGTTGTTTTAAATTTTAGAAGTTGTGGATTAGATTTTGAATATCCACATTGTGTTAAGAACCAACAATTATAAACTAGTTATCCACATAATTTTTTCCACTATTAAGAACTAATTTGTTGTAAAATAACCACTTAAAAACTTATCCACATTTCCACACGACATTTATTGTTATTAGTATTTAAAATAGATAGAAATTACTAATAAATAATTAACGTGTTGACTAATATTTATAGGGGTTTTCTTCGATTGAAAGAGGATAAATATTTTGGTATATTTCCATGTTAAATTAAAATATTAATTGGGGTTTTTCCTATGAATTTTAAGGTAAACAGTAAAGAATTAGAAAAGCTATTAACGAAGATAATTCCGGCCATTCCAAGTAAAACTCCGATGCCAATTTTGGAGCATTTTCTGTTTGAATTGAAAGACGGATTACTTACAATTTACGCAACTGATCTGGAGATTTCACTCAAGTCTTCTTTGAATGTTGCTTCGGAAGAAAACTTTTCAGGACTTCTTCCAGCAAAAAGATTATTCGATTTAGTAAGGTCTCTTAAAGACACTACTCTAGTATTTCAAGTAAATTCCAACAACACAATAAATTTGTCAACGGATAAAGGACATTACAAATTAACGTTTTTAGATTCAACTGACTATCCGGAAATTCCTTCGTTTCCAAACGATGATGCCGGAGAGGAATTAAGCGAAGTTACCATCAACGGAGAAGAATTAAAATTTTCTTTGGATAAAACTTCCTTTGCTATGAGTAAAGAAGAAATTCGTCCGGCTATGATGGGAACTTTATTTGATTTTGCAGATGACGGTGTAAGGTTTGTAGCTACCGACGGACACAAATTGGTTAATCTTTTGAATAAAAACATTTCACATTCAATAGAAAACCAGTACATAGTTCCGGAAAGAGCTATTTCGGTATTGCAGAAAATCTTAGATGAAAAAGACGTTAAGGTTTACGTGAACAACTCTCATATATCTTTCAAACTCAGTGATATAGAGTTGATTAGCAGATTGATTTCCCAAAAATATCCGGATTACAAAAGCGTAATTCCTTTGGAAAATGAATTTACTCTAAAAGTAAAAAGGGAAGAACTTGGGGAAGCCGTTAAGAGAATGATGTTATTCTCTACTACTAATACAAGAAAAGTTAAGTTTTCTATTTCCACGAATAATCTCGAAATATCTGCAGAAGATATTGATACCGGTTCTTCGGGAACTGAAAACATTATGTGTGAATATTCCGGTGAACCGCTGGAAATTGGATTCAATGCTTATTATGTTCATGAGATAGTAAGCCATATGGCGCCGGAAGAAGAAATAATTTTTAAATTACATTCTCCCACAAAAGCTGTAATAATTCTTCCTGCATCGGGGAATGAAAAATTAGATTTATTAATGCTACTTATGCCGGTGCGTTTGAACAGTTAAGAAATGATATTAAAGAATTTAACACTAAAGAATTTTAGATTACATAAAAATAGTTCTTTGAATTTTTCGAATAGTTTGAATTACATTGTCGGTGGTAACGGACAAGGTAAAACAACTATTCTTGAAGCAATTTATTATTTATCTACAACCAAAAGTTTAATTGCAAAATCGGATTCCGAGGCATTGAATTTCGATGCCTTGGATTTCGAACTTTTTGGTGAATTCGAAGACAAGGTTAATGATAGGATACGTATTTATTATTCGAGAGAATTAGGTAAGAAGAGTATATTTTTGAACGATAAACAGATTTACAGAACATCTTCCATTATTGGTAAATTTCCGGTTGTAACTCTTTCACAATCCGACCATTATATTACATTTGGTTCTCCTTCGGAAAGGAGAAAGTTTGTGGATTCTGTTATTTCACAGTCCAGTTCTACATACTTAAATATTCTTCTGGATTATAACAAAACACTCCGTCAGCGTTCTTCTTTGCTTAATAGAATCCGTGAAACCGGATCGAACCAATATAATGATCATTTGGATGCATGGACTGAAAATTTGGTTAAACTTGGTACTGAGTTGGTAAAAAGACGCCTCGATTTTATTGAAGAATTTAATAACTTCATTTCCGATTCCTACAAACGGATAATGGAAGAAATAGAAATTCCACTAATTAAATATTCGTTTTTAGGAGAAGATCAAAAAGATAATATAGAATCTAAATTTAAACAGGCTCTTTCGGAAAGAAGAAACGACGAGATCAGAAGGGCTTCCAATTTGGTTGGTCCCCACAGAGATGATTTTATATTTGAAATAAACGGTAACGAACTGCGGAAGTTCGGTTCACAAGGTCAGCATAAAACTTTCCAAATAGCACTAAGATTCGGTGAATTCTTTTATCTAAAAAATAAACTCGACAAATCTCCCGTTTTTTTGATGGACGATATTTTTGGTGAATTGGATAAAAACAGATCTTCAAAAATTAGTGAATATTTAAAGGATGTCGGTCAAGCCTTTATAACAATGACCGATTTAACCGATAGGGAAAACTTAGCTCTGGGTGATAACGATTCGGTAATTTATGTAAAGAACGGAGAATGCTCTTATGCATAACGAAATTAAGAGTGTGAAAGATGTATTAAGCAACTCCGATGAATTCAGCAAATTCAGAACTGCCGTGGAAGGTTTTGACGTATTGGAAAACATATATAAAATTTTTCCGGAACTCAAATCTTTTATTGTACCAAAAAAAATTGAAAAGAAAACACTTTTTATAAGAGTCAATAATTCCGTTATGCGCAGTGAATTGACGATAAATAGAGATAAAATGAAAAATAAAATTAACAAGTTCTTTAATAAAGAGATTGTTAAGGAAATTAGGTTTATTTAATTAAGATAGGTGATAATGTGACTAAAAACGAAGCTGCAAAAACATATACGGCTAAAAACATTAATGTTTTAAAAGGATTGGAAGCCGTAAGAAAAAGACCGGCAATGTACATCGGGGATGTGGGCTCAAGAGGTTTACATCACTTAATTAACGAAGTAGTGGATAACTCGATAGATGAAGCATTAGCCGGGTATAATGATAGAATTATAGTTACGATTAATGAAGACGATTCGGTAACCGTTGAAGATAGAGGACGTGGTATACCTACCGATATGCACCCTGTTGAAAAAAGAAGTGCATTAGAGGTAGTTATGACCGTTCTTCATGCCGGAGGTAAATTCGATAAGAATTCATATAAAGTTTCCGGTGGTCTTCACGGTGTTGGTGTATCTGTTGTTAATGCGCTTTCCGAATGGTGTAAGGTAGAGGTAAAACGGAACGGCAAAAAATACTTTCAAGAATATAAAAAAGGTGAACCTTTAGCTCCGGTAAAAGAAGTTGGAAAAGTTAAGGCTGGAGATACGGGAACGAAGGTTACTTTTAAGCCTGACGGGGAAATTTTTAAGACTACAAAGTTTAAGTTCGAAACAGTAATTGAAAGGATGCGTGAACTTGCTTATTTGAATAAGGAAGTTACCATCAAAGTTAAAGATAAAAGAGATAACAAGGAAGAAACATACCACTATAAAGGCGGTATTATTGAGTTTGTTAAATATATTGACGAAGCTAGAAAACCCTTATTCAAACCTATTTATATTGAAGGAGAAAAAGATAACACTCCGGTTGAAATAGCATTTGAATATACCGATGCTTATTCGGAAAGCATTCATACTTATGTTAATAATATCAATACCATTGAAGGTGGAACCCACCTTGTTGGTTTTAAAACAGCTCTTACTAGAACATTCAACAACTACGCTGCAAAAAACAATTTAATCAAAGAAACAAAAAAAGGTAAAATACAATTAACGGGTGACGATTTCCGGGAAGGTCTTACAGCTGTTATTTCTGTTAAGGTAATGGAGCCTCAGTTCGAAGGGCAGACTAAAACAAAATTAGGCAATAGCGAAGTAAAGTCTGTAGTAGAGACAATCGTAGGAGAAAAACTCTCCGAATATTTGGAAGAGAATCCATCTATAGCCAAAAAGGTTATCGAAAAATGTGTTAAAGCTGCAGAAGCCAGGGAAGCTGCCAGAAAAGCAAGAGACCTGATAAGAAGAAAAAACGCACTCGACTCTATGCATCTTCCGGGTAAATTGGCGGATTGTTCAATAAACGATCCGGAGCATTGCGAAATCTACATCGTTGAGGGTGACTCGGCGGGTGGATCTGCAAAACAAGGAAGAGACAGAAGATTCCAGGCTATTCTGCCAATAAAAGGAAAAATACTTAACGTTGAGAAAGCTAAAATAAATAAAGTATTAGAGAACAATGAAATTCAGGCTATAATTTCGGCTATCGGTGCAGGTATTGGAGAAGAGTTTAATCCCGATAAAGCACGATATGGTAAAATTATTATTATGACTGATGCCGACGTGGATGGAAGTCATATACGGACACTTCTTTTAACTTTTCTTTATAGATACATGAGGGAACTCATTGCGGAAGGTAAAGTTTATATTGCTCAACCGCCGTTATATAAAATAAAGAAAGGTAAAGAAGAGTTTTACGCATACGACGATGAAGAAAGAGATAAGATTTTACAAAGATTTAAGACTAACGGGAATTTGAATGAAGACGGAACACCTAAAGGAGTAAATATTTCCCGTTATAAAGGTCTTGGTGAAATGAATCCCGAACAACTTTGGGAAACAACTATGAATCCTGAAACAAGAACAATTCTTCAAGTTACATTGGAAGGATTGGAAACAGATAGAATATTCGAAATATTAATGGGCGACGATGTAGCTCCTCGTAGAGAATGGATTGAAGCAAATGCCCGATATGCAAATTTAGATGTTTAATAAAGAATTTTAGATGAAGGTTATTTATGGCAACGATTTTTGAAAAAATAGTACCGATACAATTAGAAGATGAAATGAAATCTTCTTACATCGATTATGCAATGTCCGTAATTGTTTCCAGAGCATTGCCTGATGTAAGAGACGGTTTGAAGCCCGTTCACAGAAGAGTGCTATTCGGAATGCACGAACTTGGAATGGCATACAATAAACCGTATAAAAAATCTGCAAGAATTGTGGGTGAAGTTTTAGGTAAATACCATCCTCACGGCGATAGCGCTGTATACGATACAATGGTGAGAATGGTTCAAGATTTTTCTTTAAGATACCCTTTGCTCGACGGACAAGGAAACTTTGGCTCTGTTGATGGTGATTCACCCGCAGCTATGCGTTATACTGAAGCCAGATTGGCTAGAATTGCAGATGAATTATTAAGGGACTTGGATAAAAACACAGTTGATTTTGCTCCGAACTTTGACGATTCTTTGCAAGAACCGACAGTATTGCCGGCATATTTACCAAACTTATTGGTGAATGGCGCTAGCGGTATTGCCGTTGGTATGGCAACCAATATTCCTCCTCATAATTTGGGTGAAGTGGTTGACGGTTTAATTGCGCTTATCGATAAACCGAAATTAAAAGATGAGGATTTGCTTAAGCTGGTTACCGCCCCCGATTTCCCGACCGGTGGAATTATTTACGGTTATGAAGGCGTTAGAGATGCTTACTTGACCGGAAGGGGAAGGGTAGTTGTAAGAGCGAGAGCAAATATAGAAATTCATAAAAACGACAGAGCTTCAATTGTTGTTAGTGAATTACCTTATCAAGTGAACAAAGCTAATCTTATTGAAAAGATAGCCGAGTTGGTTAAGCTTGGTAAATTACAAGATATATCCAACATTCGTGACGAAAGTGACAGAGACGGGTTAAGGGTTGTTATTGAACTTAAAAGAGATGCTCAACCAACCGTTGTTTTGAATAACTTGTTCAAACATACCCAAATGCAGACCACCTTTGGTGTAATAATGCTTGCTTTGGTAAATGGCGTTCCCAAAGTGCTTACACTTCGTCAAGCAATGCAGCATTTTATAGATCATCAAATGGATGTTCTTATTAGAAAAACAAAATACGAATTGGAAGCTGCAGAACGTAGAGCTCATATACTCGAAGGATATATTATCGCATTAGATAATATAGACGAAGTAATTGAGGTTATTAAAAAATCGAGAAACGTTGAAACGGCAAAAGCTAATTTGATGAAACGTTTCAAACTTTCCGAAGTACAAGCCAAAGCTATTTTGGATATGCGTCTGCAAAGACTCACCGGTTTGGAAAGAAAGAAAATTGAAGACGAATATAAAGAAACCATTAAACTGATTGAAAAGCTTAAAGGATTACTTGATAGCGAAGTTAAAAGATTCAAAGTAATAAAAGACAATCTTCTTTCACTTAAAGAAAGATACGGAGACGAAAGAAGAACAGAGTTGGTTTATGATACTCAAGACTTTACGCTTGAAGATATTATTGCCGAAGAAGATGTTGTTGTAACTATTTCACACAAAGGATTTATTAAAAGATTTCCGGTTTCAGGATATCGCCGCCAAGCAAGAGGAGGCAAAGGAGTAACCGGCGCCGGAACAAAAGACGACGACTTTATAGAACATATGTTTATAGCCTCTACCCATCAGTATATTATGTTCTTTACTGACAAAGGAAGATGCTACTGGTTAAAAGTATACGAGGTTCCCGAAGGCGGAAGAACCGCACGTGGTAGATCAATTATAAATCTCATTCAAAAAGAAAAAGACGAAAACATTACCGCCTTTGTTGCCGTTAAGGAATATTCCGACGACAAATACTTAATGATGGTTACTCAAAACGGAACTGTTAAAAAAACGGTTCTGTCGGCATATTCCAACGTTCGTAAAGGAGGAATAAATGCAATCAACCTCGTTCCCGGTGATAAGCTTATTGAAGTTAAAATGACCGACGGAAACAACGATATTATTATTGGTACGAGCAATGGTATGGCAATTCGTTTTAATGAGACCAATGTTAGAGAAATGGGAAGAACAGCTACCGGTGTAAGAGGAATTAAACTTGCTCCGGGAGATAAAGTAGTCGGATTTATTGTTGTTCGTTCCGCAGACACTCTTTTGGTTGTTACCGATAAAGGATATGGTAAGAGAAGCAAATTGGAAGATTACCGGATTACAAACAGAGGTGGAAAAGGTATTATTACCGTTAAAACCGGAGATAAAAACGGTAAACTTATTGCTCTTAAAGAAGTGAACGACAAAGACGAATTAGTAATCATTACAAATCAAGGAATGGTAATCAGACAATCGGTATCCGAAATAAGAACAATGGGACGTAATACCCAGGGAGTACGTGTCATTAGATTAAAAGAAGATGACTCGATTGCTGATATTGCTAAAGTGGTTGAGGAAGATACTGAAGTATAATAATAAATAAATTAAAGGCTGGGCCAAAAGCTCAGCCTTTCTTATTTTAAATTATAACCCACGAGGTAAATATGAAAAATGTAGAAAACCTTTCCGGTGAATCGAAATGCATTCACGCCGGAATTAAAGATTATGAATTTGGACCCGTAATTCCCCCCATTTATCAAACATCAACCTTTAAGTTCAGAGACGCAAAACATGGCGGCGCTTTATTTAAAGGAGAAGAAAAGGGATATATCTATTCGAGAATGGGAAATCCCACTATCGAAGCAATGGAAGATGCAATTGCTGCTCTGGAAGGCGGAGCGAAAGCACTTGGTTGTTCAAGCGGTATGGCTGCGATTAATACTGTTTTTAATGCTCTTCTTTCTGCGGGTGATCATGTGGTTTGTTCAAGATCTGTTTACGGACCTACATCAACATTATTGAAAAACATTTTTGGTAAATTCGGCGTTGAGGCGGATTTTGTAAATTCCGAAAATATTGAAGAAGTTGAATCTGCAGTTAAGCCTAATACAAAAATTGTTTATGTTGAAACACCCGGAAACCCGACTTTGGCAATAACCGATTTGGAAAAGGCAGCGGAAATTGCACATAGAAACGGCGCTATGCTTGTTGTTGATAACACTTTTATGAGCCCGGCAATACAACGACCTTTTGAATTTGGAGCTGATGTTGTTGTTCATAGCATGACAAAATTTCTGAACGGTCATGCCGACGTTGTAGCGGGATTAATAGTTGTTAAAACTGAAGAAATGTATAATGATTTCCGTAAAGTACTCAATCAACTTGGCGGAGTGATTGATCCGTTTAACGCTTTTCTGGTTCACAGAGGAATAAAAACCCTTTATATAAGAATGCAAAAGCATTCTCAAAATGCCGAGAAGATTGCAGAGTTTCTTGAAAATCACCCGAAAATTGAGTGGGTTAAATTTCCCGGATTGAAATCACATCCGCAGTATGAAATTGGACTTAAACAGCACGATATGCACGGAGGTATGATCACATTCGAATTAAAGGGTGGATTTGATGCCGGCGAAAAATTAATGAACAATGTGCACCTTTGTCAGTTGGCTGTTAGCTTGGGTGGAGTTGAAACTTTGATTCAACATCCTGCAAGCATGACCCATTTAACCATGGGAGAAGAAGCAAGAAGAGCTGCAGGTATTTCTGAAGGACTTGTAAGGCTATCGGTAGGTATTGAAAACGCAGATGAGTTGATTAACGACTTATCGATGGCTCTTGAGTTAGTTTAATTAAAGCCGGAGAAATCCGGCTTTTTTAATCATATTTAATTTTTAAGTCGTTATCATCCCAATCTTTTTCTTCATCTTCCCAATCATACTTTTTATATGGATCCGATTTTCTAAAAATAAAAGCACAGATAAATCCCACAACACCGCCGTAAAAATGAGATTCATAAGATATTTTATTATCTATTGGCAAAATGCCCCAAACTAATCCGCCATAAAGGAAGACCACCAATAAAGCTACAGTAATAGAGCGAACGTCCCGTTTAATTATTCCTGAGAAAAACAGGAAAGAAGCCAAACCGTATACAACTCCGCTTGCACCTATATGATATGCCGGTCTTGCAAAAAGCCAAACCAAAATACCGGTTAAAATGTAAATAATGGTTATTACTTTATTGGCCGAAGATGGATAAAAATAATAAAGTGCGGTCCCCATTAAAAAGAGGGGAATAATGTTGGAGATTAAATGATTGAACCCAGAATGAATTAGTGGTGATAGCAAAATACCAATTATGCCCGTTGCTTTATGTGGAAAAATTCCAAACCTTGTTAAATCTATTCCTGTAAATGATTGAATAAGTTGGACGTTTAAAATTAAAATGCCGAACAATGTCGGCATAATAAGGGCTTTAATAAATTTTTGCTTATCGCTCATCACTCATTTTCTTTTGGTGCGAAATATTCCTTCATCGGATTAAAATAATAATCCTTCCAACCTTTTCTGTATTTTTTACTGTCACCGTCGGGAATATTTTCGTGAACGATAGTTACCTTTGTTCCTTCCGGAATGGGATCAAGCAAAACTTCAATTCTTGAATCTTCTGCATCCTCCGGAAAATCGGTTGTTCGCCAAGTCATAATGATTTTATAAAAGCGATACATTGCTTCAATTTTTCCCGAAATATAACCATCCCAAGCAGTAAATTCGCTTCCAACTTTTCTTTCTATTTTAGCAGGAGAGCCGGTAAATGCGGAATGTTTTTCGCTATCAAGCCAGGCTTCGTAAATTTCTCTTTGCTTCGCAGGTAACTTTACTGAAGTCTTAATTGATTCTGGCATACTAATTACCTCTGTGTTTATATTATTTTATTCAAAAAACAAAATATTAAATATTTGAATAACTTTCCATTTTTAAGCTGTTATTACAAGGCATATTCTTGATTTAAATATAGAACTCGTTAATATTATTTATAAATCAACGATAAATAAAAATGATATAAATTATTGACCTTGATTTTGATAATTAAATTCTCAATCTTTTGTTATAAAAATAATGCAACTTGAAATTTGAGGATGAAATGAAAAAGTTTGTGCTTTTATCACTGCTACTTTTAACTCCTATGGCTCTCAGTTCCCAAACCGTTATAGCAAAATACGGAGGAGAGTTTTTATCTTTGGGTGTCGGGGGAAGAGCACTTGGTATGGGAGGAGCTTATCTGGCAGTAGCAAACGACGTTACAGCAGGGTATTGGAATCCCGCAGGACTAGCAAGATTAAATTATCCTCAAATATCTCTCATGCACGAAGAACATTTCGGCAATCTTGTTAATTATAATTATGGCGGAGTTGCCATTCCTTATGGAAATGATATGAGTTTTGGATTCAGCCTCATTCGTCTTTCCGTGGACGGCATTCCCGATACAAGAGAAGCCCTTGTGGATAAAACTACCGGACAAGTTATATATGACATCACAAACCCAAACGGTAGAATAGATCCCGATAAAGTTAAAGAGTTTAGTAATACAGATTATGCTTTTTACTTATCGTTCGCAAAAAGGCAGACAAGCAGGTTCTTCTGGGGAGCCAATGTAAAAATTATTAAAAGAGACATTGCAGACGTAAGCGCTATGGGCATCGGTTTTGATGTGGGAGCGTTTTATAATCCTTTCGATAAACTTTATCTTGCAGCAAATTTAACGGATGCAACAACAACACTTGTAGCATGGAGTGAAAGCGGGAGGAATGAACTTATTTCGCCGACTTTGAAATTAGGCGCTGCTTATGGTGTTAGTATACTCGGATTGGAAATATTGCCGGCATTAGATGCCGATATTCGATTTGAAAACAGAAGGTTTGCTTCGACTTTTAATTTGGGACCGGTCAGTTTCGATCTAAAAACCGGGATCGAACTTTCTTATAAAAATATAGTTTCTGTGAGAGGTGGATATTCCGACGTTAAACAATTCACGGTCGGGGCGGGAGTTAAACTTCCGAAATTAAACATCGATTATAGTTTTGCTCAATTTAGCGGCAACCAAGATGAGACTCTTCCTGTATCTCACAGAATATCGGTGATGTTAACTTTGGAAGAACCACGCTTTTTAAGAAAAAGTAATTAAATAATTAAAAGGGTAATTTTTTCAAATCTACATTTCCACCTGAAAGAATTAATCCGACCCTTTTATTTTTAAAATATTCTTTATTTTCCAAGATAGCCGCTAATACAATTGCAGAAGAGGGTTCAACAACTATTTTCATTCTTTCCATTATCAATTTCATTGCCTCTTTTGTGGTTTCGTCTTCGACTGTAAAAATATTCTCAATGTTTTCTATTATAATTGAAAATGTCTTTGTCGAAAGGGGGGTTCTTAAACCGTCACATATTGTATTGGGGTTGTTTTGCGGATATAGTTTTTTCTCTTTCCATGATCTATATGCATCATCGGCGCCCGCAGGTTCAGCGCCAATAATTTTTGTAGCGGGATAAAAGTATTTTGCAGCCAAACAACTGCCGCTGTTTAATCCACCTCCGCCAATGGGTGTAATTATAAAGTCTAAATTGTCAACATCGTTTAATAATTCCATTGCGGCCGTTGATTGTCCGGCAATAACAGTATAATTGTCGAACGGATGTACCAAGACCATACCATATTTTTTTATTAGTTCTTTGGTTGTCGATTCCCTCGAATCTATAGTTGGTTCGCAAAAAACTATCTCCGCGCCATATTGTTTTACAGCGGATTTTTTTATTTCGGGAGCATTGTTGGGCATTACTATTACTGCTTTAATACCCATTTCCTGAGCGGCTTTGGAAAGGGCTCCGGCATGATTTCCCGAAGAATGTGTAATTACTCCCAATCTCTTTTCTTCTTCATTAAGAGAAAGAAGGGCATTGACTGCTCCGCGGAATTTAAATGCACCGGCTTTTTGAAAATTTTCGCATTTGAAATAAATATCGCAACCGGTAAAAGAATTTATAAATCGGGATGTAAGTATTGGTGTTCTATGAATAAACGGTTTTATTCTGTTATATACGGAGAGAATTTCTTCTTTATCGGGCACATTTTCTAAGAAGGGCATGTTTATCTCTTAATCGAATCCCAAATGAAATCTACATGCTTTTCTGCGGCTTGTACCGCTTCGCTCAAACCGTCTTTGTCTGTTCCGGAAAGAAACTCAATTCTCAACACATATAAATATGAGATAAATTCGTTGGCCAAAAGTTGCGGGTCCAGATTCTTGATTACTTTGTGTTTGTTGAATTGTTCGAAAATCATTATCCAAATTTTTCTTAAATCGTCGAAATAAGTAGCCAACGAAAAACTATAATCACCGTGATCTCTAAAGTGTTCCAGCATTAAAAGCCGGATTATTTTTCTTTCGTGGGGAGTGTCCCAATACTTTAATATCCTTTGGCAGAACTTCTTCATAAATACCGGCGGGTTGGATATATCGTCGAGCAATTCTTCGGAAATAAGTTTAGCACTAACTGTAATGTTTCTGTATTCGTTAATTAAGGATTGCAGAATTTCTTCTTTTGAAGAAAAATGATTGTATACAGAACTTTCACGAATTCCAACTTCGCGGGCAATCATCCTAATTGAAGTCCCCGCAAACCCGTTCCTGCTGAAAAGGTCCAATGCAGCTTTGAATATTTCTTTTTTGGTGTCTGTTCCTTTTTTCATTTCATTTTCAAAATAGAATACTTTAAAATATGAAATATTTACACAACAGGCATAAAACGAATCATTAATAATTTAAACAAAACCATTTTTGATTTTCAATAATTGACCGGAAATTTTATTCCGTTGTGTAATGAAGCGTAAAATTTGTTAACTTTGCTTTTTACTAAAAGAAAGTTAAAGGATTAAATTATGTCGAAAAACAAAGCGGGAACAATTGCTTGGGTTGACCTTACTGTGGAAGATGCCGGAAAAACAAAGGATTTTTATCAAAAAGTTGTGGGGTGGGAAAGTTCACCGGTTAACATGGGTGATTACGACGATTTTGCAATGATTGTACCAGGAACCGAGAATGCTGCGGCAGGTATTTGCAATCTAAGGGGATCGAATAAAGACATTCCATCCCAATGGATGATTTATATTATTGTTGATAACTTATTGGATAGCATTGAACAGGTAAATAAAAACGGAGGAAAGGTTGTTGCCGGACCTAAAAATATGGGAAGCCAAGGTAGATATGCAGTGGTAGAAGACCCGGCCGGCGCAGTTTGTGCCTTATACGAAGAATATTAAAGACAATTTCGTTAAAATATTATTGTTTGTAAATATTATTTATTCTATGTTTTAAGCTTAAAATTCTCTGATTACGGACAAAAACGGACATCGTGTATGAAGAATGTGATTGGTATTAGGAGAGAAACAAAAGACGATTTAGAGAGAAGAGCCCCCATTTCTCCCGATCAGGTTAAGGAATTAGTAGAGAAAAACAATTTAAAAGTAATCGTTCAACCGGCATCACAAAGAAAATATACTGACGAGCAATACCGGAATGCCGGAGCCATTTTACAGGAAGACCTTTCAGAGTGTAACATCATATTTGGTGTAAAAGAAGTTCCCATACCGGATTTAATTCCAAACAAGCCCTTTGTTTTCTTTTCTCACACTATCAAAGGGCAGCAATATAACATGCCGCTGTTAAAAAGCATACTCGACCAAAACATAACTTTAATTGATTATGAACCCGTTACAAACGAACAGGGGAAGAGAATTATTTTCTTTGGCCGTTTTGCCGGAATAGCGGGAATGATTGATTCCCTTTGGATTTTAGGGCAAAGATTGAAATACGAAGGTTATAACACACCTTTCGAAAGAATAAAACAAGCTGTGGAATACGAAACTTTGGAGGAAGCTGAAAACGAAATTTCTGCAGTTGGAAAAGAAATTGCCGAAAATGGATTGCCCGACGAATTAACCCCATTAATTACAGGTTTTACGGGAAGGGGTAACGTATCCAAAGGAGCACAAAAAATTTATGAACTTCTCCCGGTCGAAAAAATTTCTCCGGGTGAATTGATTGATCTGGTAGAATCGGGAAATTACTCTAACAGAAAAGTATATTCGTGTGAATTCTATTCGCCCGATTTATATTGCAGAAAAGACGGGGCCGAATTCAACAGGGAAGATTTTTATAAACATCCCGATTTGTATAAATCCCAATTCGAAAAATATATTCCATATCTAACCGTGTTAATCAACGGAATATATTGGGAGCCGGAATTCGATAGATTAGTTACTAAGCAATTCATTACCGAATCATATAAACAAAACAAAAAATTGTCCTTAAAAGTAATCGGTGACATTACTTGTGATATAGCAGGATCAATAGAATTAACGCAAAAAGCCACTCGATACGATAACCCTTGCTATGTTTTTAATCCTGAAGACCAAAAAATTTATGACGGCTGGGAGGGAAGCGGTCCTGTAATTTTAGCCGTTGATAAACTTCCTACGGAAATTCCAAGGGAAGCAACAACATCTTTTGGCGCTGCGCTTTTGCCATTTGTTCCCAAATTAGCCGGTACGGATTTTTCGAAAGAATTTGACGAACTCGATTTGCCCGAAGAATTTAGAGGCGCTGTAATTGCTCACCGGGGCAAACTTACACCCAAATATGAATATCTTTATGAACATATTAGTCGGGATGTTAAATGAATTCATCTATGAAAAAAGTTGTTGTTTTAGGTGCCGGACAAAGTTCCCCGGCATTAATCAAGTATTTGCTTGATAATTCTGGACACTACGGTTGGTTTGTTACAGTATGCGACAGAGATTTGGAGTTGGCCCGGAAAAGAATAAACGGTCACCCAAACGGCATGGCTGTAGAATTCGATGTCACCGACGAAGCGATGAGGCATTCACAAATTAAAAGCGCCGATGTTGTTATAAACTTCCTCGCTCCAAAGTTTCAATATTTGATTGCTTTGGACTGTTTAAATTTTGGCAAACACATGATATCGGCGTCATATGAAGATATCAGAATCCAGGACTTAAACAAAGACGCTGTTCGCAAAGGTGTTTTAATACTGAATGAAATGGGGTTGGATCCCGGAATAGATCATATGTCCGCGATGAAAGTAATTGACAGCGTGAAGAAAAAAGGCGGTAAAATTAAAAGCTTTATTTCATATGGCAGCGGATTGCCGGCTCCGGAAGTTAATGCAAATCCTCTTAATTATTGCATTACCTGGAATCCCAGAAACGTTGTTATGGCGGGGGAAACGGGCGCTCAATATATGGAAAACGGTAAGATAAAAATCCTTCCTCATTACGAAATTTTCCAAAGAACTTGGCGGGTTGAAATAGAAAATATTGGAGTGTTGGAAGCATATCCGAACAGGGATTCTTTGATATATAAAAAGATTTTTGATCTGCCCGAAGTTCATACAATGATTAGAGGAACTCTCCGCTACCCGGGGTGGAGTGAAACTTGGAATCAGATAGTTAAACTTGGCTTGCCTAACGAGAACATTCAAATCCCGGATTTACATAAAAAGTCATATGCCGAGTTTACGGAAATGTTTCTTCCGTTGAATGTATCCGGACCAAAGTTGGAACAACGTATAGCTAATTTCTTGAATATTAGTCCAACCGGCGGAATAATGGAAAAGCTGAGATGGCTTGGTTTGTTTTCCAACGATAAAATAAAAGGAAAACTAAAAACTCCCGCGGAAGTGATGACCAAGATTTTAAAATCGAAAATGCCGCTTCCCGAAGGCGCAAGGGATATGGTAATTATTGCACACGAAATTATAGCCGAATTTCCAAACAACGGAGGAGACCAAAAAATTAAATCCACTTTGGTTAGATTCGGAACTCCAAACGGGGATACTGCAATTGCCGAAACAGTTGGATTGCCTGCAGCAATAACAGCAAAACTTCTTTTGACAAACGACATGCCGGTTGTGGGAACACAAATTCCCACAAACCACATAATTTACACGAAAGTTCTAAAAGAACTCGAGGAGTTGGGAATTAAGTTTGTTGAAAAGAAATACAGAAAAAAAACACCGATCCCACCAAAGAAAGATACAATGTTTTAGAGAAGATTATTTTAATAAATTCTTCCCAACACTGTCTTCCGGTGGAGTAATTCCCAAATAATTGGCAACTGTTGTTGCAATATCTTGCGGACCGACCAATTCATTCGATGAATGATTACTAATTCCCGGTCCAACAAAAATCAAAGGCACAAATGTGTCGTATTCCCAAGGGGATCCATGGGTCGCTGCATTTTTGCGTGTTTCCGGGTTCCAAGCCAAATACCAGTACTTGTCATTTATTATATATAAATTCCCCGATCTTCCTTTATAATAAGCCCGCTTAACTTTTTGTGACATTTCGTCTTCAGGCAATTTTTCCTCTTCGATGTCCACCGAACAATAGACGCGATAAACTCCGTTTATTTTTTCCGCCTCATCAGATAATAAATGCTCAACTTTTGCAAGGTCAAGACCAGAGGAAACAATTTGTTTTTCGTTCAAATAGATATAAGGAGGAACGGTATGTTTAACGACGTCAAAATCCAAGTTTAATTTGTCTCTTCCAAACTCGTTCAATTTTTGAACTATAAGTTTTGTGGACAAGACTCCCGACGAGACTCCGTTTTCAATCAAATATTCCGGTGTTTCGCAAACACCATGGTCTGCAGAAAGAACTATCAACACATTTTCCAATCCGATTTCTTTGTCAATGAAATGGAAAAGATCCGAAAGAGTTTTGTCCAAGTTCAATATTTGATCTTCATATTCTAATGTGTTCGGTCCGAACAAATGACCTATATAATCGGTACACGAAAAGCTGATAGATAAATAATCAACGACGTCGTCTTTGCCCAGTTCTTCATTTTTTATAAGTGCTTTTGCAAATTCATATGTCAATCTGTCTCCCCAAGGAGAATATGGTAAATCCGCATAGAATTTTTTCTTTCTCATTTTTATAAACTTATGCGGGAAAGTGTAGCCCAACTCAGGGAGTGTTTTTTCGTAATTGTTTTTATCTTTATCGGCAAATTGATATTTATCTCTTGTATAAATTAAATCCCAACCTTTTTCATAATAGGTATCAACAAGCTTTTGTTGATTGAAACTTTGAACCCAATCGGGATAACCGGAATAATAATATTTGCTGGTAACAAACCCACCTGAATTTTTTGAATACCAAAACGCTTTGCCCTTGTGACCTGCCATCAAAATTGCGCCACGGTCTTTAACGGAAATCCCAAACACCTTCGATTTTTCATTATGTTCCGCTATTTTATCGCTTAAGGTTGGAGACAGTAATCTTTTGGGAGAGCGTCCTAATTTATCTGCTTCGCCCAATATTTCGGAATTGTGGTCCTCGCAGCTGTAAACCTGAACATCATCCTTTTTTTCGAACCAGTCATTGTTCACTATTCCGTGTTTAGACGGAGTGCTACCGGTTGAAAGGGTAGAATGACCGGGTGCAGTTTTTGTCATTGAATGAATATAGTGGGCGTTTGTAAAATTTGCCCCGTTGTTTAATAAATAGTAAAATCCGTCCTCTGTGAAACTCGATTTGTATTTATCTATTACGTCGCCTCTTAATTGATCCACTGTAAGTTGAAGTACTAACTTAACATTTTCTTTTTTTTCACCCTTTGCAAACGATAGAGTGAATGAAATAAGGGTAAGCAGAATGATAGCTTTATTAATTTTTCTCATAGAAATTCCGTGTTATTTTCGATTATTTTTTCTCTTCCCACTCAATCAATTTACCATCGCGGAAGAAAAAAATGATTTTTCCGTAATAATATTGAGCAAAAGTTCCCCACTTTTCTTTGTTTCTGTTTACTTTGTCCGGTTTGCCATAACTATCCAGCAACATCTCCTCTGTCATTCCTGTCCAAACTCTTCCTGCAGCAATACGGTTGCCAATTTCTCTACCGTATTTTTTAATGAAAAAAGAAGGTAAACAGTCTTGTAATTTTTGTTCAAGTTCTTCTTTTTTATCCTCAAGCAAATTTATTTCTTTTTTCAATTCCTCTTTTTGACTCAGCAATGTTTCTTTGGCCTTGAGCAGACTGTCGTATTGGGAATCATATTCTTGTTTGGTAATTTTATTCTGTGCAGATAAAGAAACGCTTAGAAATAAAACAGCTATAAAAAATACTTTCATTTATACTCCGATTAAAAACGCAAAATTAATTAAAAAAATATTAAGATAGTAAATCTTTAATACAACATGATTATAAAAAGGATACAAGTCCGTTTTCCTTTTCCACAAAATCTTCAAAGGACATTTCAATAAAATTGGTGTTTTTCGAAAGGGATAAATATTTATGTTTAAGCGCAGGCGGGTTTGTTCTGTTCACCACATAAATCTGTTGGTTTTCGATAACATGTTTTTTTAATAATGCCTTGATATGAATATCGGCATCCGACAAAGAATAACCGACAAAAACAATTTTCTTTGCGGCACGAATTTCTCTACCCGCTTCGCTAAAAAGTTGTTGTAATACCGGATGACTCAATTCTTTCAGATACGAAGGAGGCATTATCAAAGTTTGAAAATCAGTATCATCCAAAGGACAGCGGTATTCATATTGAATTTTATCGGGATAAGTAAATCCGAGAAATTTTCCTTTGTTCAATTCAATTTGCATATCCCAAGGCGTAAGCAAAGTTTGATTACAACAATTACAATATTTCCAATTCAAACTTCCGTGAAGTTTAATTATTTTTATCGGGACGGGCGTTCTGTCACCTTTAACTTCAATTGGTTTGGAAGGATCAATCCAAAAACGGAATGGGTTTAGTTGTTCTCCCGGCACATAGTTCATTAAATGAATTGAATAGTCTATATATCCAAACTTTTCGAATAAGAAATCGAATGATTGCTCAAGTAGTGTATCATAATTTAATGTCAGTATCGAAATATTAGAGTTGTATTTCTCAACCTTCTCCCAGAATTTATGATAATACCTGCTCGGTTTGGCAGACTTATCTGCAACCACAAAATGAATGAGTTTTATAAAATATTCTTTAATTTGCCTTAATCGCTCGATGGGAAATTCATTATTAAGACTTTCGTTCTTTTGAATGAAATAATCCAAAAATCCGAATACGGCTTCGAGTTTGGGAAATCCGCTTTCAAAATCCACGTCGAAGTTGAATTTAATGAACTCAATTACCTCTCCGCCAATTTCCGAATTAGCGATTTTAGGGTTATTTAGTATTTCCGGAAGTATCTCTTTCTGCAATGGCACGCCATCCGGTTCGCTTGCACCTGCCCCGAACACAAACAACACATCCCTTTCCGGAGGATAAGATAAAAAAACTTTGCTGTGGTTATTCATAAAAGAAAGGTAAAAAAATTATTTTTTAATATCTAATGCCAAGCGTACAAAGCCGTCGGCTTTTTTAAGCCGTTGCCTGGCCTCTTCGACTGAGCAATTTCCCAAAATCATTACCAATGCTGTTTTAACATGCCCGTCAGCTTTTTTCAAATATTCTTCCGCCTTTTTGTAATCGACTCCGGTTATTGTCATGACAATTTTTTTTGATCTTTCAACCAACTTTTGGTTTGTCATCTGAAGGTCTATCATCATGTTTTCATATACTTTACCAAGTCGGATCATCGACGCAGTAGTAAGCATATTCAAAACTAATTTTTGAGCAGTCCCGCTTTTCATTCTGGTTGAACCCATAATAACTTCTGGTCCCACAAAAGGACAAATAGCAACGTCAACGCCTTCTATGTCGAAGTCTTTTCTTGGGTTTGTTGTGACGAACAAAGTTGTAGCCCCCAACTCTTTTGCTTTTTTTACAGCACCTACAACGTAGGGAGTTCTTCGGCTGGCAGCTATCCCGCAAACAACATCTTTATCCGAAACTTTGGCTTTTAATACATCTGCAGCGCCATTCTCTTCAAAGTCTTCAGCACCTTCCTGGGCTTCGAACATGGCTTCTTTTCCCCCGGCAATAAATCCCTCAATCATTCCTTTAGGTGTTCCGAATGTTGGAGGGCATTCGCTGGCATCCACAACTCCAAGCCTTCCCGAAGTTCCCGCACCAAAGTATAAAAGTCGTCCGCCACGCTTTAGCGATTCAACAATTAAATCAACAGCCTTTTCAATATAGGGTAATTCTTTTTCTACAGCCAGCGGAACGGTTTTATCTTCTTCGTTGATAATCTTTAAAATATCTGCCGTGGAAGCGATATCGATATTCATCGAACGCGGATTTCTCTTTTCGGTTGTTAATTTTGAAAGTTGTTCAAAAAGAGTTTTGTTCTCTTCGCTCATCGAACGATATCCAAAATAACCAACTTTTTGCCCTTTTCGTTTTTCGCATTCGTCGGCTTATAAGGCATTTCGTAAACTGTAGATTTCTTAATATGTGCGCGATACTTTAACTCAGCTGTTTTCAATTCTTGCTCCAGGTCTCCACCTTTCGCAGCCACAATGTAAGCGCGTTCTTTAATTAATGGCAAGGCATATCTCATCAATATAATAATCGGAACAGTTGCCCTGCTCACGATTAAATCGAATTGCCCTCTGTATTTATTGATAAATTCGTCACTCTCAACTCTAGCGTTTTCCGCAACAACGTTATGAAGTTTTAATTTGGATAAGAATTCTTGAACCGCATCAATTTTCTTTTTGGTTGAATCAACTAAAACTCCCTGAAGCAGAGGATTTACAATTCCGATAGGAATACCGGGAAAACCTCCCCCTGTTCCAACGTCGAGAAATTTAGTGACTCTCTCAGGCAAAAACTGTGACATATAAGCAGAAAAAAAGACATGGTTCTCCACAATGTTTTTGATATCCTTTCTGGAGATCAAATTTACTTTTCCATTTGTTTCCGCAACGAGAGAGGTGAAGTGTGCCAGTCTTTCCAATTGGTATTGGTCGGGATTTAAACTATTTTCCCAAAAGAACTTCTTTAATTCTCTCAAATATTGTTCTTGTGTTTCCAACAAAACCCCCGAAAATTAGTTTTTCAAATATACTAATAATACAGAAATATCTGAAGGAGAGACTCCCGAAATTCTTGCAGCCTGCCCCAGCGACCTGGGTTTTACCTTTGTTAGCTTTTCTCTCCCTTCTTTTGAAATTGTATTTATTTTCATATAATCAAAATCGGACGGAATGTCTAGTTTTTCTAGTTTTTCCATTTTCTTCACCAATTCTTGTTGACGAGAGATATATCCTTCGTATTTAATTTCTATTTCAATTTGCTCGAGAACTTTTTTGTTTTGAAGAAGAGCTTTTGCCAAAGGATAATCGTCAGGATCTAATATACTCAACATCTCTGCAATTTTTACTTCGGGTCTCTTTGCAAGCTTAATTGCATATTCGGTTTGATCAATTAATGCTGCATTAAATTTTTCGAGGACCGGATTTATTTTTTCCGGTTTGAATTTTACTTTGTGCAAAAACTCCTTTCCGGAGGTTATCAAAGTCTCTCTTTCTTTCAATTCGTCGTACATTTCTTTTGGAATTAACCCGAACTCATATCCGTATTT
>CAZULK010000034.1:0-22377 GCA_964621225.1 uncultured Melioribacteraceae bacterium
GAATAGTCGATACGTTTTTTACCCGGGAATACTTCCAATATAACAGGAGTACTTTCCAGATAACTCGGTTCACTATGAGGTGAATAACCGTACGCGGTAATACCGAAATAATAAGGATTTGCATTCAAGAACGGTAAGTTAGTATAAGCATCACTTGTTAAGAATTTGAAACGTCTGATGCCTTCGTTAGGTCCTTTAATAGCAGGAACCAATACTTTCTCACCATTTATATCTTGGTATGCATAAATAATATCCACTGTATCTTTCACATCCCATATACCGATAAGAACAGGATCGGAACCGGCTTTATCGGTAAATTGCCATAATCTGTAGCCCTGGAATGTATAAGTTGTATCGTCATATCCTTGACCGTAGATGAGAGGATCGCCTGCGTCGTAAGATTCGGCATTGTCTTCCCACCACAATGTTACTTGTGCATCTCCTGTAGAAGCATGAAGTTTCGGAGCCGGAGGAGTTTCGGTCAAGTTAAAGTCAAGATCGTATGCAGTCTGTGCAGCAGCATCTTTTCTCTTAAGTTCTGTTACAGAATTAAGAGCAGAACTTCCCTGAGCAATTAAGATACCAACCACAACTTCCTGGGTATCTCCGGGCGCCATAGTAAATGGACCGGAAGACATCAAATGACGTCTATCACCAGGATCGGGACCACCAGGCCATCCGTCGCCTTCGAACCAACCGGTTTTTGCAACCGGGTCGCCCGCAAGTACGAATACAGTTGGTTGACCGGTATTCGGATCAACGAATTCAGATCCGTCCCATACTTTTCCTTGCAAGTAATAGTAAAATTGAATAGATCCTTCCGCAGTTCCTAAATCGGGATCTTGGTAAATACTTGATCCGTTGATATAGAAGGCAAATGCAGTCATAGGAAGGTTTTTCCATCCTTTACGCCATTTACCCAAGAATTTTGCACTGTCTGTTAAAGAACCTGTCTCAACAATCGGTCCCTGGAAGAAATCGTATCCATCCGCAGGAGGATTAGAACCGAACTGATCGTCAGTAGGTTCACCATTATACGTATAACCTAATGAAAGGACAGTGTCGCAACCGGTATAGTCATCATTTGCTCCACCAAGGTCAGTATCGGACCAATATCCTAAGATCATATCACGGATAGTAGTACTTCCTTTGTTTATAAGGAGATATTTCTTAAAGACCATATCACCTAAGTCGCCGGTACGGTTGAACCCGAATACGGTCATCTGTTGTTCCAGACCCATCGGAAGTGTACCGTATGTAAATGTAGAACGTCCGGGATCCATATCGTTGGAAACACACCAAAGAACTTCGTCTCCAACAAATTGAGGTTGGTCAACGCCTTTGGTATAAATACCGTCGCCGTCAACATCAACCCAAGGAGCTCCGTCTTCTACAGGCCATTCGTTGTAGTCTTTTTCGAAATCATCTCTTTCGGGACCGGGAGGTAAATTTTCCCAGTTCTTTCTGATTTTATAAATTCTGTATTTATCTAAGTTCGGATCATCCGGAACACCATTGTCCAGAATTTTTCCGGCTTGAAGCCCGTGGCGATAAGTAGAACCGTTAACACGGATTTCTCTACCGACTTTACCGCCCCAAATCAATCCGTCTTCGAAAATAGCGTTTGTGGTAGCATTCACACCGCCGGGCCAGTAAAAACCGTTACCACCCGTACGGGGATCGTTGGAACCATCACCATTGTTCGAGACCCACATCAAGATTTGGTTTATGGCTATGTAGTCGTAAACGTCGTTGGAATTCGTTTTATTCAACGAGGTGGTTTTATCGCCGGATTCTTTGTAAAACCCAAGCGACATAGCACCAATCACAACTACCGTGAATAAAAGCAATGTTATTTTTCTATACATTTTTATCTCCATATAATTCTTTTTTCAAGAATTGATGCTAATTAGTAATTTAACCTAATACCTAATCTAATCTGTCTCGGAATACCGAAGTGGCCTGAATTGTAGGTTAAGTTTTTATAGAGATTAATATAAGTTTGGGCAAATTCTTCTCCATATCTTCTATAACCTTCAATTGTGGCTTCACCCTGCGAGTAGGTTAAGTAACCATCGTCGTAGGCATCTCCGGAGTTATTGAATACTGCAACAACGTTCTGAGTGTTAAGCACGTTAACTACCCATAAATAAACGTTGAAATTCAATCCGGCAATGTTGACAGATTTATCGATTTTAGCATCAAGTTGGAACGTCCATGGAGTAGTAGAAGCATTCAAAGGCTCCAATGGAGTTCTTTGGTTTCCGTAACCTTCCCATCTTGTAAAGTTGAATCCGCTGTTAAAGCTAAAGAGGAAGTTCATACCGAAATTCTCAAGAATTTTGGTTCCCAAAAATTCCGGACCATCATCTTTGCCAAAGCGGTAATCAATGTTGATAAATCCTCTGTGAGTTTGGTTAAAATCAAGAGGAGCTATCTGTTGCGGGAAGAACGGGTCGGCAGTTGGTGACTGCCAAATTGATCTAAATGCAGAGGAAGGATTAGATCCGGTACCTCTTGCATCAGAATATGTATAGTCTACTTGGGCAGATATTCTTTCAGTTCTTCTCAAATCAAGTTTAAGTTCAACACCTTTGATAGTGGAGAAGTCGCCATTGATCCATGCATAATATTGACCATGTTGTGCACCTTCTTCCGCAAAGATGGAACGAATTTGAACTTGATCTTTGATATCTTTATAGAAACCGGTAATATCAAACGCAAAGTTTTCGCCAAGCTGTTGTCTGAAACCAACTTCGTATTGAGTTGTTCTTTCGGGTCTAAGTCCGAATCCAACAGGCTGGGAAATAGCATAACCACCTTTGATATTATCAGCCATTACGTTGAATCCCTGATAAACGTCTCTCAAACGAGACTGCTGAACAAATTTTCCATACTGAGCATGGAATACGGTTTTGTCAGTTACAGGGAACGAGAAACCGATTCTAGGTGAAATCTGAAGCAACGGATCAACTGTTACTAATTGAGATTCGTCGATTACACCCTGATCGTTAAATATAATATTGTGAGGGTTCTTAAAGACTTTAGCATCGATATCAATATAATCCAAACGGAAACCGAGGTTCAATACTAAGTCCGAGAACTCCATTTTATCCTGAATATAGTAAGCGGCAAATGTAGGATGCTTAGCTCCTTCAACTCCGCTATCCAATTTGTTACCATATACATCGTAACCATAATTATCCAAACGGCTGTAGATATCATAAACATCGCCATCGGCAACAGAACGCACCAAAGAAGGCAATTGATATACACGACCGAATGAATATCTTCTGATTGTGTAGTAATTAAATTCAGCACCGGTCTTGAATTCGTGGTGTTTTCCTAACTGATAAAGGAAATTAACTTTTCCACCAACCGAACCGGTTCTTTGTTTTCTATATGTAGAAAGAACCTGATCAGCAGATAAGAATGAAAAACCATATGCTGAAAGATTTAATGGAGCACGTCCGTCACCTCTCATTGGTCTTCCAACAGCAGCATTTGCTATCGAATCGCCATAAAGAGTAATATTGTGCTTAAATATCGGGTCCATATCAACGTAGTAATCGTCAAAGAAATTGGCGATTACATCATAGAATGAATTTTTGTTAATAACGTGAGTTAATTTAACTGATCCGGAAATTGTTTGGTCTTCTCTTAATCCTGCAGAATTGTATGCTCGATAAGTGGTTTTACCAACACCATTTCTTCCGGTGTTCATTCTATAGTTACCGTTGAATCTCAAGGTAAACGGTCCGAAATTGAAGGTTAAGTTACCTTGAATTTGATATTGGTTACGATTGTAATTCAACAAAATACCATCCGGGTAAACAATGTCGAATGTATCGGCAGAAGCACCACGGGATGGATCGTATATGTTATGGAAATTCGCACCTTTGTAGAAGGCAGAAGGCGAACGTGTGAACTGGTTGCTCGCCGCAACAAAGAAACGAATTTTTTTATTGTTAGGAATTACAGGACCACTTGCAGTGAATACCAATTCACTATAGTGACGGCTGTAAGTTCCCAAGAATTGATCTCCAAGCGGAACGAAATTATCTGTAATGCCTTCAAAGCCTAATTGATATTTTTCGCCACCGGAACGAGTTTGTGTGGAGATAATACCGCCATTGGCGCCGCCAAATTCGGCAGAATAACCGCCGGCTTGAACCTGTATTTCTTCGATTGCGTTGTTAATAACACCGGTAGCAGAACCACCGAAAACTGGGTTATTAACCAATACACCGTCCACGTAGTAAGCTACTTCGTCGGAACGGGAACCGCGAATGTGAACTGCACCGCCTTGTGTTACAACACCCGCTTGGGTTGCAATCACTGAGTTCACACCTCTTACAGGTAAGTTTTCTATATCTTCTTTATTTACCACACTAGTGGAGTTAGTTATATTTTTCTCTACCAACGGTTTTGGAGCACGAACAACAATTGTTTCGGTTGTATACTCCTCTGTGGGCAGAGCAAAATTTACTTCTGTAGTAAGTGCGGATGAAACACGAATATTTTGAATCACTTGCTCACGGTAACCAATATAACTCGCTTTGAGAGAATAAGTACCGGGAGTAACGTTCAAAATGATGTAATCACCATTAATATCCGTTGCCGCACCGAATAGGGTACCTTCTACAATTACGTTAGCACCTATCAATGGTTCACCGGTTTGAAGGTCGGTAACTTTACCGACAATTTTACCGGTTTGGGCATAGAGCATAACCGGAGCTAGCGCAATAAGAAGGATCAAAAACTTAATCTTACGAAACATGATCTTCTCCCCTTAATTATTATTTAGAACGGGCAGGAAGCGAAGTCTGTTCATCTACAGTCGCTTCGATGCTCATTGCAGTTCCATGAATAAACACAGTGTATCTTTTCTGATTACCGATAGTAACATTCTTACTTATTGAAGTTGAATCATCACTAACGATAAAGGTGTAGTCACCTTGACCTAGGGAAAAGGTATTTTTATCGGCAAAAGCAGCAGCTGTAAATGCCGATGTTGTATCAGTACCTGATACATAACTCAAATTAACTTTCTGGCCTGCTTCGGTAGGTGTATCCGTCAGGCAATTAATAACGTGAACTACCGAAGTATCTGCTTTAGGCAATTCATAAATATAAGTCAATCCGTCCGTATAGGTGGTCAAAGCAAAAGTGTTGAGAGTATCAACCGAAGAATAATATCCGGCTAATACAACAGTTTCCTCTTCGTAGGAAATAATCTGAATAGACTTAGAGAAAACCGTATTTCCGGCATTGTCTTTAATAGTAAAAGTACGACCACCGGAATTGACGTCAAAATAATTGGTCAGCTCGCCTACGGCAAGAGTTCCAACCGTTTTGCCGTCCACTTCTACAGTCAACGGATTCAGATTGCTGGTAAAATTAGCCACTCTGATAACAGAGAATGGTCTTTTTACCGGTTCTATAAAAGGTTCTTCGATACATCCGTACGCAAAGAGCCCCAATAGAAACAAAATAATTAAACTCTTTTGTAATTTTAACCGCATCATTTTACCTCGTGTGCTGTTAATTGATAATTAAATACAGCGCCTATTATTATTAAACGGCGGTGCTCACCCTTACTCAGAGTGAGCGACCGCCATTAAATTATTTGAAAAAACAAAATTGGATATTATTTCATTAACATCATTTTCTTGGAACTTACGAAATTACCAGCTTTAAGTTGATATACGTAGATTCCGGATGCCAATTGTGATGCGTCGAAGTTAACTTCGTATGCACCGGCATCTTTAACCTCGCTCAACAAAGTAGCAACTTCGCGTCCGAGTACATCGAATACCTTCAATGTAACATCAGATCTTTGTGGGAGTGAAAATCTGATTACAGTACTCGGGTTAAACGGATTCGGATAGTTCTGTGACAATTCAAATACTTCAGGAGTTAAATTGTCAACTTTCTTAACGCTAACAACTCTAGCACCGAACCAGTTCATAGCTTGAACTTGAGGAGCTGTAGAGCTGAATCCATACCAGTAGTACTGTGCATCAGGAGCATCCAATGAAAGCGGATCGAACAAGCAAACAACAACTTTGTTGCCGGCTGCCAATTCTCTGCTTCCACCGATGTTGTAAGTATTACCATCAGCGCCTGTAGCAGTCATAAATACTTCTACGTCAGCTTCGAAATCTGCACCGTCCAACCAGTTGGATTGGCTAATTTCAAAAGTAGGATAATACCACATTGTGTCGCCTGTAGCGGCAAATAATGTTGCCAAAGAGTCACCAAGCAATGTTCCTGCAACAGGTTGAACCATAGTAGGAAGTTGTTGGTCGCCGCTAGCGGCATAGTTAACATCATTATATTCGTAGTTAATACCTAATACGTCAAAAATGAAATCACCAGCTTCGTGAGCTTGGTTGGTCCATCCAGATTGAGAACCTAACCACTCGTCACCTGCTAAGAAATAGTTTCTTGCAGCGTCACCGCTTAACCATGCTGCAACTTCAGCACTGTTAATGTCGTTAGGACCAGCAGTAGCAATTTCGAATACATTATTATAATTGTTCAATAATTCAGGTGTTAATGCACCGTATGACCATACATCATGCCACCAGTCAATCACTGAATAACCGGTGAAATCGTCATGACCGAAATAGTATGACTGAGGATAACCGGTCGGATTTGTATAACCGTTGAATACAACCAAGCTTGGAGCAGTTGGTTCAAATATGTTATAACCAAACATTCCGGTTTGGCTTTCGTTGCCTTCAACGTCAACAGCCCATACATAGTATGTAACATGAGTACCAGGAGCCTGTCCCGGAATATCAGCTGAATATACATCACCGTTAGCTGTCATAGGTACTTCGGTAAATGTGGAATCATCTGTGCTGTAGAATAAGCTAGCTGATCCAACACCTGCAGCACCACCAGAAGGGTTGATATCAGTAATAGTAGCTTCAACAGTGCGAGCATCCTGACTTAAAGTAGTTGCTAAATCAGTTACATTTTCGATAGAAGGAGCAATGTCACCAATGAGATCTACTATGAGAGCAAAATCCCAAGTATATGCTCTTGACCACCAACCGAAATCGTTCGGTGGATCCAAACGGCCGTTAGCATAAAATTTGAATCCGGGAATTCCGAGAGTATTATCAGCGATCATACCGATTCTGTCGGCATCCATTGTAGCACCGGAGTGTTTCATTGCAACACCGATGATGTCGCCTTTATTAACTTGAGGTTCAAAACCTAATAAATTCATTTGAATAAATTGGTAAGCACCATCAGCTACAGGAGTAGTAGGAGCACCAATACCTGCAGAAGACCATAAGTCGTTTCCAAATGGTTCTGTAGCACCGGTACCGGACATATCTACCCAGTCACCTGTTCTATCGAGGTCATCCAAGAAAGCAGTAGCATCGTTGTAACCGTTGCCTGCTGCAGGATAATATCCCCAATAAGTAACACCTGCATTCAAAAGCTGGTCTTTTGTCCAGTTTACTGAAACGAGTTTTAATTCGGATTGAGTACCTTCAACGTCAACAGCAGCGGTATTGTATCCGGCTTCTTTGATTATCATGTCTGCGGGAGCTTCGAACCATTGTACCATTCTGTCTTGTCCGAAGTATCCGAAGTTTACTGATGGGGGAACTCCCCAGGAAATGGTATCGATAGTACCATCGATAGTGTTGTAGGATCTTTTTTTGAATACAACCGAGTTAGGATTATTTTTCTGGAAAACCGGTTGAATTTCGCTAGAAACAACGCCAGGAGCAGCCATTGGTTTGAAAATTTTACCATCAGCTCTCAACAGAGCTTGATTCTGAGCGAATAGCGTAGTGCTAAAAGCAAACGCGAGTAAGAAAATAGAAAGTTTTTTAATCATAACTTTCTCCTTGTTAATGAGTGGATAGTTAATTAAATGTAAAGAAACTTTATAGTTTGCATTACGTCATTATTAAAAAGAACAAAAAAGATATTTTTTTACTAAGCAAAGTTCAAAATAATACAAACTTAGTATTTAATCAAGTAACTTTATTTTGTTTTTAAACCACCTCCCCGATGTGTGATTTTATCAAAGAAAGTCAATTTTTAAGCAAAAAATAACATAGTTGGATATTATTGTCAAGAATAATTTTAATGATACCAAATTATTACCCTAACTATAATTTTATTACCTTAACTAAGTTAATATTTTGTAACGATTCTATTTGCTTTACTATATCATTGTTTATTTCGGAATCCACTTGTATAAGCGTAGTTGCATTGCCTCCAACTGTTTTTCTTCCCAAACTCAATCCGGCAATGTTTATACCGTTTTCAGCCAATAAACCAGATACCGAAGCAAGCACGCCGGGTTTGTCAATGTTTTCATAATAGATAAAATTGCCTGATAATTGTATTTCCAAATTGAATTCGTTTATTTTTACAATCCTTGGATCAACGTCGTTAAATATTGATGCGCCAATATTTAATTCACCTTCGGAAGAATTAGTTTTGAATTCAAAATAATTGTTTGTTTTGCTTATTGCGGGATTGTGATTCACCGATACTACAATTCCCCTGTCCTCTGCTATTAATTTAGCATTCAAATAATTTATAGGTTCTGATGAAATTTCTGAAAGTAGTCCAACTAAAAATGCAGATACCAAAAGGTCTTCGTATTTTTTATACTTCGATGCATTATAAAAGAGTTCAACAGACTTTATGTTTTTTATTAACAATTGGTTTTGGAAAGAACCGACCTTTTGTGCTAACTCAACAATTGGTTTTGCATTTTCGTCATTCAAATATTTTACAGCAATAGCATTTACCGGACCGCGCAGCTCACCGCCGGCAAAGTAATCAATCATCTGTTCAGCAAGTTGTATTGCAACTTTTTCCTGTGCTTCTTCCGTGGAAGCACCCAAATGAGGAGTGGCTACAACTTTCGGATGATTGACCAATTCCTTATTTTCCGGAGGTTCTGATGTAAAGACATCAATTGCAGCTCCGCCTACCTTGCCGGATTTCAAACCTTCCAACAGTGCATCTTCGTCTATTATTCCCCCACGGGCACAATTGATAAATTTAATTCCGTCTTTGCATTTTTCAATTTCATCAGCCGATATCAATCCTCTAGTTCCTTCACTCAGCGGTACGTGGACACTAATAAAATCAGAGACTTTATAAATTTCATCTAATGTTAAAAGTTGAACATCCATTTCCTGCGCAACTTCGGGAGATAAAACCGGATCGTAACCTACAACCTTCATTCCCAAGCCTTGCGCCATGGAAGCAACTTCCCTTCCAATTTTTCCCAATCCAATAATTCCAATTGTTTTGCCTTGTACCTCTGTTCCGGAATAGAGTTTTCTGTCCCATCTCCCTTCACGCAGCGAAATGTTTGCCTGCGGAATATGTCTGCACAACGACATCAACATCGCAATGGTATGTTCTGCAGCAGAACGGGTATTACCGCCGGGAGTATTCATTACAATTATTCCCCTTTTGGTTGCCGCATTTAAATCGATATTATCCACTCCCGTACCTGCTCTACCGATAATTTCCAATTTCTTTCCGGCTTCTATAACTTCTTTAGTTACTTTAGTCCTGCTTCGTACCAATATCGCATTGTAATCCGATATGATAGATAATAATTCCTCGGCAGAAATACCTGGTTTGAAATCAACTGTGTGACCGGCTTTTTCGAACATTTCCACGCAGAGAGGATTTAATTTGTCGGAGATAAGAATTTTTTTCATTTAGCCATTCTCTTTATTTTAATTTCGTTTCGGAAAAATAAACATAATCTGAATTATGAGGAAGGGAGAAAATAGTATTTAATCTTTATATTCATAAAAATGAATATTTAATTAACTAATTTATTGTTTCTTGCAAAAGAAAAGGGGCGCCAAAAGCGCCCCTCAGATTATGCATTCAAAAGATTTTCAACTTTTTCAACAAACATGGCTTTGGGACCTGCTCCTATTACAGTGTCCTTCAATTCGCCACCTTTGAAGAAAAGTATAGTCGGAATACTACGTACTCCGTATTTTATAGCAGAATTTTGATTTTGATCCACATCCAATTTTCCAATTTTAACTTTACCGTCGAATTCTTCGGCAAGTTCTTCCATAATTGGAGCTACCATTCTACATGGTCCGCACCAAACTGCCCAAAAATCAACTACTACCGGAATATCGGAATTGAGAACTTCTTGTTCAAAATTAGCATCAGTAATTTCGATTGGTTTCATTTTTTCTCCTGTTAAATTTTATTTAATTGGTCTACTAACTTTTTCGCCGGTGTAATTAACAATATACTCGCCACCGTCAACTGCAATTACATTTCCGGAAATCCAATTAGCTGCTTCGCCGCACAACATGGCAATTACTTTGGCAACATCTTCCGGTGTTGTTAATCTGGCGCCGGGATTTTTCATCTTTGCAGCATGAAGCATTGCATCATTTCCCGGTATTTTGCGTAGTGCAGGTGTATCTGTCACCCCCGCCATAATCGCATTTGCCGTTATTCCCATACTTCCAAGTTCAACAGCCAATTGTCTGATGTGAGATTCCAATGCTGCCTTTGCCGCAGAAACTGCTCCATAATTCGGAATTACAGTTTGTGAACCGGCAGATGTTAATCCAAATATTCTTCCATTCTTTGCAAAAAGGTCTCTTTGAATTAAACCTTGAGTCCAATAAACAATTGTATGGGCCATTACATCCAAAGTCATTTGCATTTGGGCTTGTGAAATACAATCGGATGGTTTCTTTGCAATATATGGTTTCAACGTACCGAATGCCAAAGAGTGAACCAAAACATGCACATGCGGATGTTCTTTTGTAGCAAAGCGTTCTTTAATTTCATCCAATATGTCGTTTCTTTTAATTGCGTCCGCAGCGTTTGCATTAAAGAAAACAGCTTTGTGCCCTGTTCTCTCTATTTTCTTTTTGATCTTTTCAACATTCGGCATTGTTACTTGTCTGTCCAAGTGAATACCCAAAATATGATAACCGTTTTTTGCAAGTTCAACCGCGGTTGCGCCGCCGAAGCCCGAAGATGCGCCTAAAATTAAAGCCCATTTCTTTTCCATCTATAATACCTTTTAATTAATTTCCGAAAAAATATTGCCAAACTTAAAAAATATGACCTGGGAATTCAAATAAATAAACATTCATTATTGAGTAAGATAGAATATATTTTCATCCCCAATTATGTCCGAAACCTCTTTAATCAATTCATCTTTAAGAGATATTTTATAATCGGTGAAGAAATTCCTTCTTGTTCCGTTCTGTCTTACCACAACTACCACTGGTATATTACCGTCATAATTTTCGAATGTATTCTTTAATTTAACAACATCTTCCACATCATTTTTATTCGAGACCAATTCGATGCACAATTTCTTAGTAAGATTCTTTTTGGCATCGGCTAGCGAAAATGCCTCTTCCACATGAAGTTTAATTGCATCACCGCTGCTTTCAACTTTCCCTTTCACCAATACGGTTGATTCTTCATAAATGTACTTTGAACATTCGGCAAACACTTTTGAGAACATCAAGCATTCGCAACTGCCTGTAAAATCATCCAAATTGAAAAATGCCATCTGTCTGCCCGATTTATCAATCTTAGTTCGCATCGAGGTAATAACCCCAACAGCTCGAACTAATTCACCGTCCTTAAATGTTTCCGGCTCACCTAGATGAACTGTTGCAAATGATCTGTATTCGGACTCGTACCGGCTTAATGGATGGTCGCTGAGATATAGCCCCAACACTTCCCTTTCCTTTGCAAGTTTGGTTTTATCATCCCAAGGGGGAACGTCGGGCAATTGAGGATGAGGTATTTCCATCTCTTCGGTTGCATCCCCGAATAAAGAATTGGCCATCTTCTTTTTATCGGATTGATACTTATTTCCGAATTCCAAGGCCGATTCAATTGCTGCAAAGTTTTGAGCCCTGCTTCCGGAGACCGAATCGAAGGCTCCGGCCAATACCAATCCCTCGAGAACTCTTTTATTCACAACACGTGTATCAACATTGCAACAGAGATCGTAAATTGAGGTAAAATCCCTTCCCAATTCATTTCTTGCACGGATAATTTCTTCTACCGCATTCACACCTACATTCTTTATGGCGGACATTCCAAAAATAATTTCCCCGTCCTCCACGTTGAAATAAGCCGATGGTTTATTTACATCCGGCGGACGAACCTTTACTTTCAACTTGCGGCAATCATCCAACAGAATTGTTACTTTGTCGGGATTTCCAAATTCGTTCGTTAAGTTAGCAGCAAGGAATTCAGGTAGAAAATGAGCTTTTAAATATGCAGTTTGATAAGCAACAATAGAATATGCAACAGCATGGCTTTTATTAAACCCATAAGAAGCAAACTTATCAATTAAATCGAAAATTTCTTTTGCAATTTTTTCGTCAATATTATTTTGAACTGCTCCTTTAACAAATTTTTCACGCTGTTCCTGCATTGCGGCGGCATCCTTTTTACCCATCGCGCGCCGCAGAATATCCGCTTCTGCAAGGGACATGCCCGCTACTTTGTTTGCAATCTGAATTACCTGTTCCTGATAGACTATTATTCCATAGGTTTCTTTCAGTATCGATTCCAAAGAGGGATGCAGATAGGTGATCTTTTCCCTACCGAATTTTCGATTGATGAAGGAATTGATATTCTCCATCGGTCCGGGACGGTAAAGAGCATTCATTGCGGCAAGGTCTTTAATACTCTCGGGATGAAGTTTCTTCAAGTATTCCTTCATCGGAGCAGATTCAAACTGGAAGACCGCAGTTGTTTGCCCGCGTGCAAATAGTTCGTAAGTTTCCTTATCATCTAGAGGTATATCATCTATATTTACTTCAATACCGCGAGTCTTTTTAACAAGATCAATTGTATCCCGGATAATGGAAAGAGTTCGCAAACCGAGGAAATCCATTTTCAGAATCCCGGCATCGTCCAACTCCTTCATGTTGTACTGTGTCACATAATCATCACTATTGCTTGCCCTTGCAATCGGTACGAAGTTACTTACTTCACCGGGAGTGATTACCACACCTGCAGCATGCTTGGAAGCATTGCGGTTCATTCCCTCCAAAATTCTTGAATATTTAATTAATTCTTGAATCTGAGGATCATCCGATTCTTTGACCCATTTCAATTCCGGAACTTCTTCCAATGCCTGGTCGATTGTGTAAACTTTACCGAATTTGGATGGAATCCATTTTGTAATATTATTTACCGTGGGAATTGGAATTCCCAATACGCGGGCAACATCACGAATTACCGCTTTGGAAGAAAGCCTGTTGAAAGTAATGATTTGTGAAACGGATTCTTCGCCATATTTTTCTTTAACGTAATCAATTACTTCCCCTCTCTGGTCATCCGCAAAGTCAACGTCGATATCGGGCATCGACTTTCTTTCGGGATTCAAAAACCTTTCAAATAGGAGATCATATTCCAACGGATTTACATTCGTGATTCCAAGAGTGTAAGCCACCAATGAACCGGCGGCACTTCCTCTTCCCGGCCCAACGGGGATTCCTCTTTTCTTTGCTGCATTAATGAAGTCCTGCACAATCAAGAAGTAACCGGAATATCCCATCTTCTGGATAACATCAATTTCATACTTAAAGCGGTCTTCAATTTCTCTATTAATTTTTTTGAATTTTTTATGAAGCCCTTCTTCGGCAAGTTGCCTGAAATATTCATCCAAATCTTTCGCACCCGATTCCGGAGGAATAGGAAATATCGGATAGTGGAATTGCTTGAATTGCATTTCCAAATTTGTTTTTTCCGCAATCGCCAACGTATTTTCAATTGCTTCGGGATATTCTTTAAATACTTGATACATCTCGTCGGCAGATTTAAAATATACCTGGTCTGTATGATATCTCAAATCCCTATAATCCGCAGCACCGCTTTTATCCCCCAACAGCAATAAAATATTATGGGCTATCGCATGCTCTTTGTCGATGTAGTGAATATCATTTGTAGCCACCAGAGGAATATTTAATTCCTTGGATAGTTTGGGAACCAAATCCATTATCGGCTGATCGTTTTCCATCCCATGATCTTGAATTTCGAGATAGAAATCCTCTCCGAAGAGTTCTTTTAGCTTAACCGAATTCTCTTTTGCTTTATCATAATTCCCATTCAACAGATGGGTTGCAACCGGACCGGCAAGGCAAGCGGAAGTACAAATTAATCCTTCCGAATATTTTTGGAGTATTTCAAAATCAATTCTCGGCTTGTAATAAAATCCTTCGGTGTAGCCTATTGTTGAAAGCTTCATTAAATTTTTATAACCTGTAAGGTCCTTTGCCAAAAGGACAAGGTGATTATAATGCTTTTTACGACTCCGTCCTGAAGTTCCGTCTCCTTTGTCGAACCGGGAGCCTTCCATATTAATGTAAGCTTCAACACCTATTATCGGTTTGATTCCGGCTTTCTTTGCTTTTTTGTAGAATTCGGGCGCGCCGTACATCACGCCGTGATCGGTTAATGCTAATGCAGGCATTTCATATTTTACTGCTGCGTCTACAAGGTCTTGTACCCTAGCAGCACCGTCTTGCAAACTGTAATGTGAATGATTATGAAGATGTATAAAATCTGACATATTAAAAATTTAATCCCTTAATTTTTACCCGTATGACCAAAACCGCCTTCACCCCTTTCCGTTTCGGAAAGGTTTTCAGATTCAATCAAATCAGCTTGAATAACTTTGGCTAAAACCAATTGGGCAATCCGGTCACCGCGCTTAATTACAAAATCTTCTTCGCCAAAATTGAATAAAATCACTTTAACTTCCCCACGGTAATCGGCATCTATTGTTCCGGGAGAATTCAACACACCAATTCCGTGTTTTGCCGCCAGACCACTACGTGGACGGACTTGAATTTCATATCCCTTTGGAATTTCCATGCTAAGATTTGTCGGAACCAAGGCTATCTTACCTTTTGGCAAAATCATCTCTGAATCCACTGCAGCGCGAATGTCGAATCCGCTGCTGTCCTCTGTTTGATATTCCGGCAAAGGAATATCGGCAAATTTTTCGTCAATTCTTTTTACTTTAAGTTGAAGTTTATTCATTAATATCCCGCTCGAAATGAAAATTTATGATTCTAAATCAGTGAGGCAAAATTATAACAATAATTATTTTTTACCCAATATATTTTTCAGCAGCGCGTTTACTTCCGAAAATCGCACGATTTTTAAAGCAAAAATAAAGAGGATAAAAAGAACTGCGATTATAATTTTAATCATTATTGCAACCTGCCCCATAGACAACAAATAATAATATAAGATTAGCGTTGCCACTATCAATCCGAGGATTGAGAAGACCTTGCCGTATTCATAATCAATCCGGTAGAATTTTTGGGAAAAGTAAAATAGGTATACCGCCATTACCAAATAGCTTGCTAAAGTAGCCAAAGCAGCACCCATATATCCGTAAACCGGAATCAACAACAGATTCACTACAACATTAATGATTGCACCGCTTATTGTTACATAGGGAAAGTACTTGGTCTTTTCCTCAATATAAATTCCCGCAGTAAAATTAACGAACATTCCGTGAAATATGTAAGCAAATAGTACGATCGGAACAATCGAGATGCCGCCGAGGAATTCTTTCCCTATAATCGTTCGCCCGTTAAAAATTTCGATGGAAGCCAAATTGTCAATGAACAATGAAACAAAAAGCCAAATGACACTGGCAACTACCAAAAAGAGAGTCAAAACCTTTGCAAAAATTTCTTTTGCATTCTTCTCTTTTGCGTTATTCAAAAAGAATGGCTGCCAGGCATATTGAAACATAGAAACAAAGAGCATCATAAATATGCCAAGCTTATAATTTGCCCTGTAAATACCCACTGTTGAATCGTTGGTCATTTCCCTTAAGATTGGAACGTCAATCATTTGAACCATCATCGATGCAATGTTGGCGGGCAGGTACGGCAACCCGAACTTGAGCATTGTTTTGAGTGTTTCGAGATTAATTGTAAAATTGAAAAGTTTCAAAATATCGGGTAACAACGCAACAAATGAGAAAATTGAAGCGGCAAGATTACTAATGAATACCGCCTGAATACCCATGTTGAGGACTAAAATCAAATATAAATTAAGAGAGAGATTAATGAGAATGTTAACAATTTTTATTACTGCAAATTTAGTGGCTTTTCTTTGCAACCGGAGATTCGAAAAAGGAATTAATGCAATACTGTCGAATAAAAGAATTAAAATCACATAATCGAGTAAATCTCTGTGAATGTTCGGAATGTCGAGCAAACTTCCTACATCATACCTGAATGAATAAAACAAAAACGAAAATGAAAGAGACGTAACAAGAACGAACAAAAAAGGAGTGGAAAAAACTTCTTTCTTTTTTTCGGCTTCCGCCAAAGACGAATATTTCAGAAAGGAAGCGTCCATGCCATATATATAAACTATATTCAGGAATGCCAGAATAGTATATATATATGTGAAAACGCCATATTCATCGGTGGTAAAAACATTGGTATAAAAAGGCACCAAAAGGAAGTTAAGGAACCTCCCCACCATGGTACTAATACCATAAATAGCGGTATCTTTCGAAAGTTCTTTTAACTTATCGAACATCTATTTTTCAAAATATTTTGCTAAATGATCGACGTAAACTTTTGGAGGGCGAACGGGTTTTTTAGTTTCTTCTTTAATGAACATATGTTCCGTATAGCCTTCTGCTATCAATTCATCCGTGCCTTTTCTTTTAACGGTATAATCGATATGAATTTTTGCAGAGTAGAGTTCCTTTACCGTAGCTGTAACAAGCAGAATATCGTCGTACCTACCCGGAGATTTATACTTCACTTTAGCTTCGATAAGAGGAAGTTGATAACCGGAATTTTCAAGCTCGGAATATGCCAAACCGTAGTGCCTAAGCAATTCGGTTCTTCCCACTTCGAAATATTCCAAGTATTTCCCGTTGTAAATGAATTGCATCTTGTCCGTATCTGCATAGCGGACTCTAATTTCGGTTGTGTGTGAAATCATCTTACCAAACTATTCGTTGAATACACCCATTTTACCAAATTTTTCTCTACGAAGATCAACCAATTTATCCGGCTTTATTTTAATTAAATTGGCAATTTCTTCTTTGAGGGCTTCTTTAAGAGTTGCAGCAATTTTTTCATGATCTTTATGAGCGCCGCCTAAGGGTTCCGGAATAATCCGGTCGATAATTCCTTGTTCCTTCAAATCTTCAGCCGTTAATTTTAATGCTTCGGCAGCTTGCTCTTTATAATCCCACGATCTCCATAAAATGGAAGAACAGGATTCTGGTGAAATTACTGAATACCAAGTATTTTGGAGCATTAGTACTCTGTCCCCTACTCCAATTCCCAAAGCACCGCCACTGGCTCCTTCACCAATTATGCAAACGATAATAGGCACCTTCAATCTGCTCATTTCCAAAAGGTTACGCGCAATGGCTTCGGCTTGTCCGTTTTGTTCGGCCTCCAATCCCGGATAAGCACCGGGGGTATCCAACAAAGTAATAACAGGCTTGTTAAATTTCTCGGCTAATTTCATCAGGCGAAGTGCCTTTCTGTAGCCTTCCGGATTGGGCATACCAAAATTTCTGTAAAGATTCGATTTTGTATCTCTCCCTTTTTGATGCCCGATTATCATTACTTTGTATTCGTCAAGTTTTGCGAATCCGCCAACAATTGCCGGGTCGTCCCGGTAAGCTCTGTCGCCGTGAAGTTCAACAAAATTCTCGGTCATATTGTAAATGTAATCAAGAGTATATGGCCTTTGAGGATGGCGAGCCAATTGCACCCTTTGCCATCTTGTAAGGTTTGAATAAACTTCTATTTTTAGCTGGTTTACTTTCTCCTCCAGTCTGGAAATTTCATCCGAAATATCCAGATTATCCTCCAGCTTTTTCATATCTTCAATTTTTTTCTCTAATTCAATTATTGGTTTTTCGAATTCCAATACATTAAGAGCCATTATTACTCCGTTTTGATAAACATTTTAGAAAAAGTTTTACCCATTATCTCAAGGTCGAGCCAAATACTCTGATTCCTTGCATAATATATATTCAATTTTGTTTCTTCGTCCTTGTCATCCTTGTCAAATATTTCGGTGTACCAATATCCCGTTACTCCTTTCTTTCCGATGAACAAGTCTCCGTAGAAAGAAGAATCCCGAGGTCCTACTAAACTCATCATGCCTGTAAGAACCGAGGGAATATTAAGTATAAAGCGGGTGAAATCACCACTTTTCCCCGAAACTTTGGATGCCAAATATATGAAAGGATATAGGAAAAGTAAAATTGGAACGGACAAGGATATGTCCAACAATCTTTTCGAAAAGCGATGAACAAAAGCTGAAATGTTGTAATTCACTTTCAAAAGAGGGATATCGTCGAGCATAGTGATGGAAGATTTGCCCACTAAATAATCGAGCCTGCTGCCGGAAAAAAGGAATTGAACTTCTTCGTTTTGATTCCGTGCAACGGTTCTGAACATATCGTTGAAAGAAATCTCCTCCGAGGAAAATATAACTCTCCTCACTTTCTTTTCGATTATTACTTTATTAATGTTCTCCAAAGTACCCACCACTTTGAACCCGTTCACTTCCTTACCAAAGTCTTTAATCGATTGTCCGATCAAACCAACAACGTGATATACATTTGTGTAATTGTTTTTTAATTTGGAAGCTAATTGTGCTGACTTTTCACTTGTCCCGACTATGAGTGTATTGCCTCCACGGCTTTCGAGTGAGAGCCCGACTTTGAAACCAAGTTTGGCAATGATTCTCCAAATAGAAAAAGAGACAAATGATATTGCATAAGTAATTATTACAACAGCCCTACTGAAAGCAAATTGCTTGAAGAAAAACGTCATTGCCGAAAGTAGAATAACACCGAAAAATAATCCTATAATGGTTCTTAGCAAGGATAGAGTTTCCCTCTTATACGAGCCGCTTAAAAATGCAATTAAAATTTGAAACAGAGCGGGAACAAAATAGACATAAGGTTTGATCTCGGAAGGAAATCCTTCCCAAGTAACATTCACAAGATAAGTTTTTTCCGCAATATATACTGCTGCAGAGAATATTATAAAATCAAACACAGCCGCCATTATAGGCAATCTGTAATGATTTGCAAACGCAAACAGTCTGCGTAAAAATATTGCAAACCGGAGAATAAATTCCACGATGAAAGAAGTAGAAAGATGCTTCTGCACAAAAAGTTTCATCGCATCGTAAAAGACACGAGTTTCGTCAATACTGCTTCTCTTTGTACTCTCACCTTTGTAATGAATGATTTCGGTTTCGTGGTAATAATAAACTTTGTAACCCGCTTGTTGAACCCTGTAACAAAGATCGAGGTCTTCGCCGTACATAAAAAATTGGGGATCAAATCCACCAACCTTATTATACACCTCTTTTTTCATCATCATAAAAGAGCCGGATATAGCATCGACTTCGTAAGTCTGATTTTCATCCAAATAGGTCAGGTTATACTTTGCGAATAGTTTACTTTTGGGAAAGAGTGTGCTCAGTCCGGTTACTTTTGTAAAGGATGTCCAAGGTCCCGGGAAAGATCTTCTGCAAGCCAATTGCAAAGTACCGTTGGGATTAAGCACTTTGCATCCTGCCATTCCCGCGTCGGGATGTGATTCAAAGAAAGAAATCATTTTAGTCAATGTATCTTCCCGTACAATTGTGTCCGGGTTTATCATCAATAAATATTTCCCGTTTGCCTTTTCCAACCCGATATTATTTGCCTTGCCGAAGCCCAAATTTTCTTTGTTTTCTATAAGGACAACATCGGGATGATTTTCCCTCAAAGATTCTATGCTTCCGTCTTCCGAAGCATTATCCACAACAATTATCTCCACCGACATTCCGGAGGAAGCTTTTTTTATGGAATCAATAAGATTAAGGAGAAATTCCTTTACGTTATAATTTACTATTATGATAGAGAGGTCGTACATGAAATTATTTTAATATTCCCAACATACTTCTGATGCGAAGTTTCCAAACCATAAAAATAGCTTCGCGAACAATTTTCTTGGACATCTTGGAACTTCCTTCGACGCGATCAACAAATATAATAGGGACTTCCTTAATTTTGAAACCTTTTTTATATGCTTTGAAATTCATCTCTATTTGGAATGCATAACCGTTCGATCGAATCTTGGATAGATCGATCGACTCCAAAACCTTACGGCGGAAGCATTTAAACCCGCCGGTAGCATCGCGAACCGGCATTCCTGTTATAACCCGAGTATATGTATTTGCAAAATAGCTCAACAACAATCTTTGCATCGGCCAGTTAATTACGTTAACTCCGGTAATATACCTGGAACCGATAACCAAGTCGTACTTTTCAATTTCCTCGAAAAACGTTCTGATAACTTTCGGATCGTGAGAAAAATCCGCATCCATTTGGATGGCAATATCGTAACCGTTTTTAAGCATGTATTGAAAACCCTCGCAGTAGGCTGTTCCCAAACCCATCTTGCCTTCCCGGCGAAGAACTTTTATTCTTTCGTCTTCCTTGCTTAGCTTTTCAACGTACTCACCGGTTCCGTCCGGACTATTGTCGTCAACCACAAGAATATTAACATCCGGATATAGTTCAATAATTTGACTAATCAGTTTTTGAATATTATTTAATTCATTATATGTCGGGATTATCACTAAAGCTTTATTCATAATGACCCTTTCCAAAGAGAACTACAAATATAGTACGAAATAATATTTTTAAATCCATTCTGAGAGAAATATTTTCGATATAGAATAGATCGTAACGAAGTTTTGTTTTTACGTCTTCGATCGATTCGTCGTATTTATGTTTAACTTGTGCCCATCCGGTAACACCGGGGCGGACTTTCAATCTTCTTTTGTAAAGTGGTATTTCTTGTGATAGTTTCTCTACAAAATAGGGTCTTTCCGGACGCGGGCCCACAAGACTCATTTCACCTTTCAAAACGTTTATCATCTGAGGTATTTCATCAATTCTAACTTTACGTATGAATCTGCCCACTCTGGTGATTCTCGGGTCGTCTTTTGTACTCCAAACCGGACCGGTCATCTTTTCTGCATCAGAAACCATTGAACGGAATTTGTAAACATTAAATATTTTTCCGTTCATTCCCATACGTCTCTGTTTGTATAGAATGGGCCCCTTCGAATCAATTTTGATGGCTAGGCTTGTTAACAAAGTTATCGGTGAAGTTATTATTAAAATTATCATTGATACAACAATATCCATCAAACGTTTCATTTTCTTTTCCCACTCCGGCATAAGTTGGGGCATTATATCAATGAGCGGGAAACCATAAATTTGCGATGTCCTTGCCTGACCCGATACAATATCGTATAAGTCGGGAACGATTTTCAAACCTAAATTTTTCGAATCACATTTATCTATTACGTAAATCGTAACGTCATCTTCATGCTTTTCCAACGCAAGGATAACCTCTTCGGCTTGCACCTCATCAACAACTTTCAGAATATTTTTATAATAATCATAAACCTTTACTCCGTTGAATTCCTTCCCTATGTTTTCTTTTTTAACGGCAACATAGGCCTTTACATCGAGCCCCAATCCTCTATATCTTTCAATGGTTTTGTGAATGTTATTTGCTTTCGGGTTGTAGCCAACTATTACTGCATTCTTTCTGCCAACACCATTGATCAATAATTTTCTTTGAATGCTTCTTACCAAAACTCGCCCTGTGCTAACAAAGAAGAGAAAGAATCCCCAATAGATAAAAATCAAATAACGGGCAGTGGAAGTTTCGCCGTGCGCAGCGTCGTCGTAAAATATCAAAAAGAATAAAATAAATATGCCGACGAAAGAAGCTTTAAATAAAGTTGAGAGTTCATCCAAGCGGGAGCTTGCAAACCAGGTTCTATACATCCCGACGAAGAAGAAAATCAATAACCAATAGAAATAAAGAATCAACAGAGGGAGTATCAATTCGGGTTGCGAAATCAAATTGAACATACCGGATTCAACCCTAAAATAAAAATAAGTCAATCCGGCTAAATTGATAGTGATGAAATCTACAAGAAGTAATAATATTTTTTCGAGTTTTTTATTCAAACAACACCGACATTTAATTGAGTAAGAATCCGGTCAATTGCCTCCATTACCGGATTATCCTTAAAAATAATAATTAAACAGTAAAAATAAACCGATACTTAATCTTTTGCAATTCAATAAACGGTTATCTTATTATTTAAAGTATGATACAATCAACATTTTAAGAATAATAATTCACTTCAAGCTTCCCTATTACCCGGTGATTACATATTTTTGCAATTGGAATGATCATGAAAAACTATTTATCTCTTGGCGATTTAGTCGATCTATATTTTTTGTTAAGAAAAAAG
>CAZULK010000035.1:0-17725 GCA_964621225.1 uncultured Melioribacteraceae bacterium
CTACTTCACCGTTGGCAGGTTGAAGAATATTCAATGAACCATCTTTCCCGAAGTGATGATCAACTTGCCCTTCAAATGTCAACTTTTTTAATTGAAATGTAGTATCCATGCCTCCATTATCTATATTAGTAAACCCAACAAATAAATCGTCAAAATTTTTCCTTAAAATTGGGGGCCAATGTTTATCTGGAGTTATGCCTAGTTCTAAAAATCCGTTCCTCCCGAAAGTTGAATCTAATTTCCCATTTGCTGTAATGCGGCATAAGAAGGAGACGGGGATAGATTCATCATCATACTTAGAATTTCCTGCTATAACGATTTTCCCATCTCTTTGGATAATGGCTCCGTGTTTACTGAAAACATACTCAGATACAAAATTGTTGAATTTGACTATTCCATTATTACCAAAACTTCTATCTACATTGCCGCTTTGGTCAATACGTGCTACAAATCCGCTATCAGCTTCAATACCAGAGACGCGGCCGGTAATTATAATTTTCCCATCCTTTTGAATAATTGAATTCGTTGGTGAAAGTCTTTCATTTTGCCAAAAAGAAGAACTTTTAAAATATCCGTCCACACCAAATGTCTGGTCCAATTTCCCTTCACTTTGCGCAAATAATACAGTTGCTGTGAATAGGGTCAATAAAAGGATTATATATTTTTTCATCTTTAACTCCAAATGTTATTAGAATATTATTTTTAATATCAAGGAAAAATTATTTTCCTACAATCCCACGTTTGGGGGAGGAAAAAGTAAAAACGAAAACCGGCAGTAAACCGGCTTTCAGATGAGTTTGTGGGTTTCTTTAATTATTTTAACAGAATCATCTTCTTGGTATCATAGAAATTCTTGAATCCGTTTGCACCGATTGCTTCCATTCTGTAGAAATAGATTCCGGATGGTACAACATTATTAGCCTGGTTTCTACCATTCCAAACAATTGAGTGATAACCGGCAGATAATTCACCGCTGTAAAGTTCTGCTATTCTCTCCCCGACAACGTTGAAAACAGTTAGTCGTACATTGGCATTCTCCGGTAAACCGAATGCTATCGTTGTAGACGGATTAAACGGATTGGGGTAATTCTGCTTGAGAGCAAAAGTGTTAGGGTGATTTGTATTTCTTTCAATTCCAGTAAGAATAGAGATGGTGAAATATTCAGCCCAGTCACTTGTACCTGCAGAATTGGAAGAGTTCACTCGCCAATATAGGTTAGATGGTAAATCACTCGAATTTAATACATAGGTTGTATCTGTCATGTTATATTCTGAATGTATTAGAGTATCGAAATTTTCTTTTGATGAAATTTCAAACGAGTAATTCGAAGCATTCGTTACCGAGGACCAAACAAATGTTATTGAATTAGTGGTATCCGGTATTTCTGAAAAATTTTGAGGGTAAAGAAGTATTGGAGGCTCCGGAATAGTCACACTTGATTTTATAATAAATTTGAAATAATTCGACCAATCTCCACTTCCAACTGAGTTTACGGCTTTTACTCTCCAAAAATATTCACCTATTGATAATGAAGTAATTAATATGAATGTAGTATCAACATTAAAATCCTGCTGGATTAGAATGGAATCGAATTGATTTGAATTCGAAATTTCTAGTACATAATAAAAAGCATCGTTTATCCTGGACCATTCAAATGAAATGGTTGTTGTCGTGTCAAATATTTCAGTGTTATCTGCTGGATATAAAAGTGTGGGAGTAGCCGGAAGAGATAAACTTGAAGTAATAGTGAAACTTGAGAACGAAGACCAATCTCCTGAGCCAAATTGGTTTTTTGCTTTTACTCTCCAGTAATAGTCTCCTGGGGATAATACATTTGCTAGCGTAAAGGTCGTGTCGGATAAATTGTTCTCTTGATGTATAATTTCAGAAAAATCCGTAGAATTTGATATTTGAAGAGAATAGTCATCAGCCAACTCTACATTTTTCCAAACGAAAATTATATCAGAGGTTGTATCGCTTATTTCCGAGGCATTTTCGGGCAAAAGCAGACTCGGAATTCCCGGTATGGGGAATCTCGAATTGGTTTTAAGATCGGGATAATTTTCTCCAATCATTTGCCATGTATCAATAAAATCCCAACCTGCATTTATAAAAGTAGATGAAGTTTTCATCTCAGAAGTAGTTTTCCCAATACCACTGGCACTTGTTGACTGACCTGAACTATTTATGTCCCAAAATGAATTTGTTGTTGAAGCCCCATATTGTTCTAAGGAAGTAAATCCACCTTGGGTTGAAGTAGCCGAAACAGTTCCGGCAGAATAACAATTTTGTAATGTCCCTGAACTCTGATTTATTCCCGCAAAACCGGCAATATAATCTCTACCTGATGACGAACCAAGGGCATAGCAATCACTAATGTTTGTTGAGAGATTAAAACCGATAAAACTGCCAATTGCGTCTCTCCCGCCTACATTCCCGGTTGCATAGCACATTGAAATAGAACCTGTGGAGGAAAAAGATACTAATCCTCCGGCGTAGTCTGTGTCGAAATTAGCCGATACATCTCCGGTAGCATAACATTGAGAAATTATTCCTCCATTACTACCTATCAATCCACCTACGTAGCCATCTGTAGAAGATAGTTGGCCAGCTGTTACATCACCGGTTGCGAATGACAAAGAAACTGAGCCGCCATAAATTTCTCCAATTAATCCACCGGCAGTTTTATTAGCCGAAACAGTTGCTGATGAAGAACATTCACTTATATTTCCATTTGATTGACCAATTAGTCCACCAACACGAATGTTACCGGAAACAGTTCCTGAGGAGGAGCAATTTGTAACATTTGTTTGAGAGAAACCATAAACTGCTCCATGAATTGAACCGACATAAAAATTTCCGCTGATATTTACTGAATCTAATTGTAAATTTTTAATAGTTGCCCCACTAACGGCTCCAAACATACCAATATAATCTGTCGAAGTTCTTGAAATTGTTAAACCTGTTATTGAACGATTATTACCATTATAATTCCCGGAAAATGGTGTCGTTGTATTCCCAATAGGCAAAAATCCTTTCCCTCCGTCCCAACTAAAGGAAGCAGAAATGTCAATATCGTCGGATTGACTAAAATAGCTACTCCATGAAGAACTGTTCTGAGTTATCCAATATAAATTTTCTGCGTTACTTATGATGTATGGATCGGTGCTTGTCCCACTCCCACTTGGCGGTGAGGCTATTTGAGCCTCCAATAATAATTGATACGAGAAAATTGTTAGTAGAATAAGTAAGAGCTTCTTCATTTTATATACTCCTGAGATTTTAATTAAGAATTAAAATAAAGATGCAACATCAACTCATAATCCACAATCCCACGTTTGGGGGAGGAGTTGTTCACTTTTGTTGTGAGAGTTGGAATTAAAAACTTCTGGTTTTCCCCGGAATTTGGAGAAACTTAGATTTCTCCGCGAAGTGATTTTGCTATTACTTCAGCTTTGCAATTAACGTGAAGCTTGCGGTAGATATTTTTGGTGTGAGATTTAATTGTTTCAATAGAATTGCCCATATTTGCCGCAATCATCTTAAAACTTAATCCGTCTACCATCCCGGCAACTATCTCTTTTTCTTTTTCAGTGAGAGGATTTTTAATAACACTTTTGGGTTGTTCAAAGAAACGGACTACTTTTCTCGCAATATCGGGAGAAAGGGGGGAACCTCCGGAATATGCTTCGAGAATAGATTTTTTGATTTCCATCAACGGTGTGTTTTTTAATAGATATCCAATGGCTCCACTTTGTAATGCCCGGAAAATTTTATTGGGGTCATCAAAAACAGTCAACATTATTATTTGAGTCTCAGGGGTCCTCTCCTTTATAAGTTGAATGGCTCCCAATCCGGATAGACCCGGCAAACCGATGTCTAATAAAACAACGTCCACGGGCAATTTATCATTTATCAATTCTAAATATTCCTCAACTGAGCCGGCTTTTACTTCGCACAAAAACTCATCCTGATTTGAAAGAAACTCAAACAAGGGTTCGCGAATATCTTTTATGTCTTCTACAACTGCTACTGAAATCATATGTTCAACCTAATTAATCATAAATAGCCTAACAATCCCACAAAAGGGGGAGGCTTATTTTATTTTCACTTTAACGTGAATTTTACATCCACAATCATTTTCAAAATTGATATTTCCATGAATCTTCTCAACCCGGTATTTCATATTTCTTAATCCGTTGCCTGTTTCTTTCGGTTTGTCGGTAAGTCCCGTACCGTTATCAGACACCGTTAATTCCAATACATTCTCTTTCTCTTTTATAGTAACCGAAATAGTATCGCATCCGGAATATTTTACGGCGTTGTTCACAGCTTCTTTTATAACAAGATAAATATTCTGTCTGAATTCAACGTTTAGCTTGCGCGCCGGATTTTCAATGTTGATATCAAAAACCGTTTTTATTTCTTTATTTGAAGCGAGCTGCGCAACTGTCGATTTTATCTTCTCAATTAAATTTTCCATTCTGTCATTTCTCGAATCGATAGACCATATAACATCGTTCATTGAGGTTATTATTTCAGAACTCTTGTTCATTATTACTTCACCTCTTCTTTTTATTTTATCAAGATTGCTATCGTAGTTGATCATATTAGCATTTATGGCAATCTGCGAGAGTGATGCTCCAACTTCGTCATGTAAATCACTTGCGAGTTTGAGCCGAAGCCTCTCCATCTCAACGTTTTTCCTAACAGTCAATAAATGGTAAGCATAAGCGAGTAAACTAACAATTAATCCAATCAGTGAATAAAACCAAAATGTATTGTAGAATGGTGGTGATATCGAAATCCAAATTTGCTTTGTATTCGGGCTCCAAACACCGTCGCTGTTACTTCCGGAAATTTCCAGCAAATATGAATTAGGGTTAAGGTTAGCAAAGTTAATTTTGTGTTCCGTCCCAAGATTAACCCATCCATCAGTTCCCGGAGTAATTTTATAGCGGTATTGATTCTTTGACGGGTTGCTTAAGTCCAGCGAAGCAAAATCGATTTGTATGAAATTTTCTTTATAAGACAATTCAAGTTCGCCGTCGGAAAGCTCACTTAATGGTAAGTAATTATTTAATACTTTCAATTTTGTAATCTCTAACTGCGGGTTGAATGTGCTCATGCGGAAATTATCCGGATTAATAATTACAGCTCCGTTTGTACTTCCCGCATAAAGCAATCCGTCCTTGTCCTTGAATAAAGCGCCATGTACAAATTCATTCGACGTAAGACCGTCCACAGTATAATAATTATGAATTTTTTCCGTCGTGGGATTACATCTGGCGATTCCATTATTGGTGGTCATCCACAAAAAACCATATTCATCAGCCTCAATTGCTAAAATCGAGTTGTTACATATTCCGTCGCGTTCGGAATAATTTATTATTTTACCGGAATTATCGTTAAACTTATATAATCCTTTCGATCGGGTTCCAATCCACAATACACCGGAAGAATCAGCATACAAGGCATTGACTTGCAGATCCGCTAATTCCTTAGGTCCGTATTTTTCGATTTTGTTCTTGAGTAAATCAAATCTATAAATTCCAAAACCATCAGTTCCTATCAGAAGTATCCCTTCGGAAATTTCCAAAATGGCTCGTACATATCTTGGAAAAAATTTGTTAGAAAAGTATTTTTTCGAAACCTTTTCGGGGGATTGCAAATTTACCATTCCCTGTGTTGTGCCAACCCAAATATTGTATTTAGAATCTTTGTAAATAGCTTTTATCGAATGATTTGGCAACTGTGAGTTCTTTGTTGTAAAATGTTTGATATCTCCGTTTTCCGGATTAAAATTGAAAATCCCTTCATCATCGGTTCCAATCCAAATGCTGGAATTACTTTCAACTTCAATATCCGTGATGTAATTTGTAGTTAAGGCGGAATTTTCTTTATTAATGATTTTCAACCCATGCGTGTGATCGATGATATTCAAACCACCGCCGTAAGTGCCGATGAAAAAATCTTCTTGAAATTTTTTAATTGAGAACACTATTGGATTACTCAATACCGAGGCGGGGATGTGATTAAATTTTGTCCTTTCCGGATTGATGTATTTTAACCCTCCCCCGTATAGCCCTAGCCAATAACCGCCCGAATTATTGGAACACATGCTCCAAACTAGATCGCCTGAAGAATTCTGGTTGGGATTGTCAAATGTACTCTTTTCCAATTTGCCGTTGCGAACCACTCTAAGCCCCGGAGTTTCGGTTCCTACAAGAATATCTCCCGCGGCAGTTTCGAATAACGAAGTAATGTTTTTGTGAAATTCCTTATTGAATACTCTTTTGAATTTTATATTGCCAAAAGGTTCATAATCTTTCGAATCGAAGGTAAGCAGTCCTCCCCCGTAAGTAGCAAGCCAATAAATATCATTTTGATCTTTTATCAACTGCCAAACTTGATTTATCGGCAGTGAGTTTTTGTCTGCCGGATCATGAGAGTATAATTTAGATCTGTGAGAAATCTTATCAAAAAGAATTAGTCCGCTTTCATAACTCAGTAGCCAAAATAAATTTTTCGAATGAGGATATATCCACCGGATATTTTTAAATGGAACACTCGGGTTTTCTACGCTCGAAAAGTCTGTCCACTTGTTCCGTTCCACATCATAACTATTAAGTCCATTGTTCGTTCCCACCCAAATCAACTCTGAATCATCTTCAAATATAGAGCGGACATCATTACCGTTAATTGAATTATTACCGGATTTTAAGTGATGAACGAATTCACTTTTTTGTCTATCGTATAATTCAAGTCCACCGCCATAAGTGCAAATCCAAAGCCGTTTCTTCGAATCTTCGAAAATTCTCCAAATATAATTGTTCGATATTGAGCTTGAATCAAGTGGATCGTGCCTGAAAACCTTAAACGAATGTCCGTCAAAAAGGTTCAATCCGTCTTGAGTTCCTACCCAAAGAAAGCCTTTCGAGTCTTGACATATCGCATTAACAACGCTTTGGGAAAGACCATCGCTGGTGTTGTATCGTTGAGACTGTGCCGAAAGGATCGATAAAAGAATGATATTAATTATTAAGATGATTTTCAAATTTATTGTATTGAATGATTTTTTCGTTTTAATATAATAAAATATTACGAAATGATTTTTGGATAAACCGGGCACCGGAAGTTTAGTGCCCGGAATTGAAAGGCTAATATGGCCTGCAAGTAAAACACATGGAGGTCTAAACAATAAGATGAGTAGATACTACTTCATCAATATCATCTTTTTAGTCATTACAAAATCATTTATGCTCAATTTGTAAAAATAAATTCCGGAACTTAGGTCCTTCCCGTCAAAGTTTACCGAATGAGTTCCTTTCAGCATCGGTTTATTTACGAGAGTTGAAACCTTCCTTCCCAATGCGTCATAAACAGTTAGGTTTACAAAACCGCTCTGCTTTAAATCGAATTTGATTTTTGTAGAAGGATTAAACGGATTGGGGTAATTATCATAAAGAAGATATTCTTTAACCCCGGCATAATCATCTTTATTATCAGTTAAAACATAATAGAATATAGAGATGTCGTCTATATACCAACCGTCGCCTTGGACGTATTCATCACTTTTAAATTGGAATCTGATCTTAATTGCATTTCCGAGGAATTGACTCAAATCAATAAACTCTCTTTTCCAACCTTGTGAATTGCCGTCGTATACAGGTTCGCCTGCAGGTTGGAAATTACCGCTTCCGCTTTTCGATAATATACCTTCTGCCGGAGTCCAAGTTGTTCCTTTATCAGTTGAGATAAGAACTTGTCCGTAATCCCAGCCGGATTCAATATCATACTTTGTCATGAAAGTTAAAATGGCAGAGGATACACCGGTTAGGTCGATGTTATTTTTAAGGGTTAACTTGGAATCTGTGTCGGAATAGTAATTGCGGTTTTTACTATCAGTAAATGATGTATTAGCAGAATAATAATCCTCTGTAGTCTCACTCCATTTTATAGATTTGTTACTTTCCGCAATCCAATTATCTGCTACCAAATTACACGAATCCGAAAAGATGGAAAATGTATTGCCAATATAAAATCCTATTGTGTCGATTGACATGACGACATTCGGCAGGGCGGATACAAAAACAAATTGAAGATAATCTCCCGCTTCTGCATTATCACCGATAATCATACTGAATTTATCATTCAGTTGAAAAGTTTGTTGAGATGAGATGCTATCAACATGAACTAAAGAATCCGTTAAAGTTAATTTGTCGGAATTAATTGGTGTAACATAAAATGATAAATCCTTTGCAGCATCCAACCCTTTGTTTTTAATTTCGAAAGAAAGGGAAATAGTATCTCCCGGAAGGAATGTGCTTTGGGAGAAAGAATAATTATTCATACCTGCAAAATCTCCTGCCGCCCAAGCTAAGTAAAGATTCATTTGGACGTTTTCCATTGCAAGGGGGTAAATTCTTTCTTTATCCGGCCAAAATCCGTCGGCTCCGCTGCCAACTTCGGGAGTCATAGACAAAATCTTGTTTTTGGTTGTTTGTTCACCATACATCCAATCGTCGGAATCCCCGTTCACTCCATAAATAATATCATCGGAAATTCCCCATGTGTAATGATTTTGTGCTGTCATGTCCCGACCGAATTGACGATAGATTAACGAATCCGGAGTTTCTTCCGGAATGTAACCCCATGGAAAAATTAAAAGGTTGCTGTACGTGTGATAATTGATTGCATTCTTAAAATTCCGGCTTTCCACAAAATCCCGTAATGCCTGGGTTTCGGGTTCGCTGAATGCCGATTCGCCTCTGTAAGTTTCGGAAGATGGATTGGGACTTGAACCATCGTTATCGTACCCCCACTGATATCCGAAATTCCTATTTAAATCCACACCGCGGCTACCATCGGAATTAACTCTTCTATTCTTTCTCCACATCCCACCGCCATTTGGATCGGTTGATTGATTGTAGAGGTAACCGTCAACATTAAAGACGGGAATGAAATAGAGTTCTCTATTATTTACCAAATAAGTTACTTCAGGATCGATTTCATAATTCTCTAACAAATAGTACATAAAATATATTACAGTCATCATACCTTGAGGTTCACGGGCATGTGTTAAAGCATCGTACAATACCTCGGGTTCATCTTCGTCAACATCGGGATTATCGGAAATTTTAACCATATAAATATCTCTGCCTTCATAAGTTTTACCAATGGAAATCGTATCGGTAATTATGTTTGAATAAAGGGATTTCATTTCACTAAGTTTCGAATAAACTTCCTCGAGAGTTAAAAATCCTCCCATGCTACCGTAGTCAAATCCTTTTACGTTATACTTCTCCTTGCTCAGTTTTTTCATTTCATCCAATTTTTGAACGGAAGTTTGAGGACGGTTTTTGTAATACTCCTTCCAATTGTCGATGAGCACTTTGTATGAATAGTTTGAATTTTTCAATTGATTGAATTGGTTCTCGTTCAAAAATACGGTATAAGATAAATCGGTTTTGTCGAAATAAGCATGATCCAGTTCCAAGCCCGCTTTGTTGAGTTCAACGAATTGTTTGGGTGAATCGACAAAGATTTTAACTTTGCGGTAATTCTGTGCCGCTATAGCTGTTGTTAAAATAAGTACAAGTAAAATGATTTGCTTCTTCATGATTCCTCATTATTTTATTTACTATTATTTAGTTTTTCGAAATACAAGTCCGGTCCAATCCTCTTCTTCCATGCTATCAATCAGTTCCAGACCGTGCTCATTATATTTATTCAGAATATCGTCTTTGTCAATTATTAGAATTCCCGACATTATCAAAATTCCATTTGATTGTAATTTATCGGAAAGCTGTTTGTCTATAGTCATCAAAACATGTTTGTTAATATTTGCAAGTATCAAATCGAAATTAGATTCGTTTACGTCGTCGATCTCGCCCATTCGCACTTCAACTTTGCTTTCGCAATCGTTACGTTTTACATTTTCCACACCGTTATCGTAACACCATTCGTTGTTGTCGATCGCTATTACTTTTTTGCAACCCATCTTAGCAGCAGCTATTGATAGCACGGCTGTACCCGAGCCGACGTCCAGCACAAAGTTTTTATCATGAGCATATTTTTCCATTAAACGTAACATCAACCTTGTGCTTGCATGTTCTCCGGTACCAAATGACATTTTCGGATCAATTTCCAATATCATCTGTCCAGGCTTGGCATCATAATTCTTAAATGTTGGTTTTATAACTATTCGATCTGTAATTTCTATCGGTCTAATATTCTTTTCCCATTCTTCGTTCCAATTCCTATCAGCAAAAGTTTCTTCCGATACTTCAAACGACTCGATTAGGTTTTCGTTTTGCATTTTATTAAGAAGGGTGACAATATCTTCTCTTTTGATGTTGACATCTTCGCCGGCAAATAAGTTTATATGTGTTGCTTCTTCCGAAATTCCTTCCAATGGCAATTCCCATAAAACGCCGCTAATTAAATCGGGAAGGAAAGGTGTTGTGGTAACTGAAAATCTAACGTAATTTTTCATTTTTATTGTCCTACTTTAATTGATCATTACAACTAAAGTAATATAACTTTTAATTGTTTTAAAGTAACTACCCAACTTTAGATTCATTGAAGAAGAAAAAGTTCAATTTATGATGAAATGAAGACTATTTAATCTCAGTTAGAAGATAAAATTTCACAAATGGAATCCTGTAAATTCCTTGCATTCTTAGCAGAACCAACAAAATTTTGTATAAAAATGGAAAAGATAATTTCTTCATTGTGTTTATTATGCAATATGCCGGATAATGAACTCACTCCGCTGAGTGTTCCGGTTTTTGCATGAACATTCATAAATGCGTTTCCGTCTTTCATTCGGTTCTTTAATGTCCCGTCAATTCCGGCAATAGGGAATGAATCAATAAGAATATCAAAAAGTTGAGGTTTATGATTTTTCATAAAATTGAGTATGGAAAAAACCAATTCGGTTGAGATTAAATTATAATGGGAAACACCCGAACCGTCCACTATTCTGTAATCTGCCGGATTTTTACCCGCCAAAGAAATGAGTGAATCAATAAATAGAATTCCGTCTTTTGCAGAGACATGCGAGGGTTTTATCTTATGTCCTAATGCTCTTAATGTCATTTCCGCTGAAAGGTTATCGCTGGTTTTGTTCAAATTTATTATTACATCTGAATACTTTCTTTTAACCGAGCCAATCAATGTTGTATCTTCGGTAGCTGTTGATGTATCAACTATCCCCAAGGTATTTACTCCTTCTCTGTAGAGAATTTCCTTTAATAATGTTGGAGCATAAAGATCTGTATTTACAACATTGCGAATAAGAGTATCCGGCTCGTTGATATAATTAATTGTTCCGTTAATTAAAAAGTGGTTCTTTCTGTTTTTCCAATCCCTTGTTACATAATATCTGCTTCCGGATGTATCTGTAATCAAATTATTTTCGAAGGTATAAAAGAGGGAGTGGGGGAGAATTTCCACTTTGGCTTTTGCACCAGGCGATGTCGGGCTCACAATAATTTTAACACAATCATCATTCACATTCAGAGAACTCATATAAGGGAAATCGGAATAAGGATCGTCATCCCACATCCATCCTTCTCCCCAAAAGTTTTCGTCATGCAAACTTACATCGGAGTAAATATTTCCTTCAATTGTTTCGATGCCCAAATCCAATATTTTTTCTGCAAACTTTTCCAAATCATCTTTAGTTAAATCGGGATCGAAACCGCCTTTAATAAAGATATTTCCTTTCAGTGTATTTCCGGAAATTTTTCCGGTGTAATAAAGGTCTGTAGAAAACTCATAATCCGGCGAAAGAAAATACAAACCGGCAGCACTTGTAAGAATTTTCATATTCGAAGCCGGATGAAGCAACAGTTTTTCATCCCTTTTATAAATCACTGAATCAGCATTTGTATTGTAGGCCAAAACTGAAACTATTGTTTTACCTTTTGTATAAGAGGAAATCAAAGAATCGAGTTGAGATTGAAGGGATTGATTCGATTGAGCAAAAATCGATGTTGAAATAAGTAAGTAAATAAAAATATATTTGATGTGCTTCGTATAATTCATACAACAAAAATATGATTGAATAGACTAAAATCAAATATTAAAAAACGAATACCAAAGAATGCTTATAGATATGATTATAATAAAAAAGCCGGGCATGAAGCCCGGCACTTTCCGTAGTTAATGAGAGCAAAGGAGCTCTGTATTACTTCATTAACATCATTTTATTAACTTGAGTAAATTTATCTGTCTTTAATTCACAGAAATAAACTCCGGTTGCAAAGTCTTTTGCATCCCAGTATATTCTGTGATAACCGGCTTCGTATTCACCGCTGGCAATAGTAGCAATTTCTTTACCCAAGCTGTTATATATTTTAACAGTTATATTGGCAGTTTCGGGCAGAGCAAATTTAATTTCGGTTGATGGATTAAATGGGTTCGGATAGTTCTGATACAATGCATATTTTGTAGGAATACCCATTTCATCTTCAACCCCGGTAATTGTGAAAGCCAATTCGGGTGAATAATCGCTTTGGTTTTTATTGAAGTCAACAACAGCTAATTTATAATAGTATGTTTTTCCCATTTCAACAGAGTTGTCTACGAACGACGTTCCGGAAGTAGTTCCGTAAGGAGTCATTCCTGTAGGATCGAAATTAGCTGTTTCACTTCTGTAAATTGCAAAGTAATCGAAATCAACATCTTCCGATTCTAACCAAGATAAAACAATGGAGTTTTCATTTGCTTCCCCTGCAAATCCCGCAGGTGGTGCAGGTACCAAGTTATCCACAGAGAAACCGAATGCCGGTTTACTCCAAATAACTTCAGGACCGGCAATACCGGAAACTACAAATCCCGTCCATGCCGTATCACCTTCAACAGTATTGAAGAGTGTTGGTACATTAACATTGTACATCGGCATATTTGCTGCCGGGACATAAGCAACATAGGTTAAAATAAATTCTTCGTCCATTAATTGATCGCCGATCTGTAGCGAACTTGCATCAACTTGGTCTTTGGATTTGATTTCTGCCGGTGGTGTCGGCGGAATTGGATCCAATCTCCATACTCCGTATTGATTAATTTGTGGCATTCCTATTCCGTCTCCGCCAAATTTTGTCCAGGCAACATTAACCATATTACCTTGGTCATTCGGAACATCCCAAACACCTGCTATTACGCCGGGACCTAATTGTCCATACTTAACAGCGGCAATTGAGAGCTTTAACAGAGAAACAACAAATGCCGGGTTATGAACACCCTTACTTCTGTCTTCTTCCACCATTAAATAATTGAAGGCAGCTTTTCTTTCAACAACCGAATAATCATATTTGCCTGAAACGTCAACATCCAAAGTATCGTATGGTGGGAGTAATAAAGCTAATTCTTCCAGCAATCCTTCAACTTCATGCTGTAATCCTTCAACCACTCCGTCACCGTCATGGTCACCAACACCGTTCATGAAGAATATTTTGTCACCGAATGACGGACCGAAATCACCATGACATCCTTGGCAAATTTGTACATTGTCGTTTCCATCAGGATCTGTTACACTAAAGGTGTGCATACCCGAAATTGGGAAATCAGCTCCTTCAGGTTTTTGACCTGGTCCCATATGGCAAGTTACACATGCATCTTCAGTAGCTTGCAAGTGTGGGGAAGAAGGTAATTTTACTCCGAAATCTGCAGCATTTGTTGCAGCCAATACATCTGCTTGCGGACCATGATGCGGACCATAGTGTGAGCTGTAATGGAATTCTTCACCGGTATACAGTTTTGCATCTCTTCTTCCTTTATGGCAATTCATACATAATTTGCCTGTGCCTCCTGCAGTAATCACTTCTCCATTACCTAATACCACATCATCTACAGTTCTTAATTGATGAATATTACCAACACTGTGAGGATCGTGGCAAGTTGCACATCCTATTTTTGCCAAAGGTGGTGCTTCGGTTAATGGTTGTTTCCCGGTTTCAATATATTTGATAAATCCGGAACCACTATGACATTGTGCACATGAACTTCTACCGCCGGCATATCCTAAAGTAGTTGCTGCGGCATGACCGGACATTCTCCATTGAGCAGGGAAGTAATGATGTGTGCCTTCATCATGACATTTTGCACAAGTATTAACGTCAAGGCTCCATGTCATCCTATTGTCTGATGCATTTCCGAAGTGGTCGTTTGCAGGACCATGGCAACTTTCGCATTGAATATTTGCTCTTTTCATTGCATCCGGATATGTAGCTACCATATTGTCATATTGACCTTCGAATAGAGAATCCGGGAATGTGAAATCGAAGTCGTCGAAGCCATCATTATCGGCATTGGGATCGTATCCGACAGTATGACATTTGATACAATAACTTGCATAATGATCGCTTAACGTTCCGTCCAATCCGCGTTTTAGCATAGAAGCATGACCGGTTTCTTTCCATTCATTCACTTTCGAAGGGTGACATAATTGGCAATTACCATCTTCATACCCTAAAAACAATCCGGAATGAATGGAGACTTCCGCACTTTGACCGGCGTATTCAAATTTTATTTTGAAAACACCTTTTACATCAGGTTTGAAAATCAATATTTCACCATTATCACCCATAGGGTGAGTTGCTGTGAGATCGGTTATTGTTGATCCATCCGGAGCTTCAATAAGCGACCATGATTGGCTGCCATCCAAGGTAGTATCCTTAACAGCGCCCAAAAGATACATTTGTGTACCAACGCCAACATTTAGTAATGCGTCGTATGGTAAATCGAAAATGTCGGCTGTATCTTCTTCTGCAACACGCGGTGCTACCCCGTATGGGGTTAACGAAACACTTTGTGCTTGAAGAAGCATCGCCGAAAAGATAAAGGCTAATAAAACCGAAATAACTCTTTTCATTAGAGTCCTCCCTTATTTGTGTTTGTTGTGAAATAAATTATTGATTATTAATTCTCTTAGTTCTTCTTTACGAACCGGTTTTGTTGTGTAATAATTTACACCCTGTACGTAAACTTTCTTACAGCTTTCAACATCAGTGTCCGAAGTGATGAAAATGATAATCGTATCCGGAAGTGATTCACGTATTTCTTTGATGATTTCGATTACAGAAAAAAAATAGTCTCCGTCAATTATTACAATTAATGGATTGGACATAGAAAGTTGACATGAAATCGAGAAGCAATCGTAATTGGGATCAATGATTCCCATTTTTACCGACAGCTCTTCTGTAATTTCCTCAACAGCTGAAATTATATTGATATCTTTACTTAATATTTTTATCATTGATATCCTTCCGAAAACATAAATAAGATATTACCAATGTTTGTGCCAATTAATAAAACATTTCACTTCTTGAGTAACTTGTTTTAATTAAAGAATTTACGGCATTGTCGTAATTTTCGAGGTGGGAATAGTTGTGACACTATAGTCACAGTGAGGCAAATTTTTCTCGCACATTATTTCACTAAAAAATTTATTTTTTGTTTGGTAAATTCATTTTTAGGTGAATCATGAAGTCACTATCGATAAGAACTAAAATTATTATATTGAATGCAGCTGTTCTCCTTGTATTGCTCATTGTATTTTTGATAAATGTAAATAAGAATATGTTCGAAAATTATAGAAGGGTTGGCAAGGATTTTAACTTGGCAACCGAACAACTTTTCAGAATTGCTCTCGCCGATCATATGTTAACTCCCGTTGATAAAAATTTAAACAACATTCTCAAAATTCTCTGCGAAAATAGAAAGCTGGAAAAAGTTCGCATTGTGGATGATAAAGGGATTATAAAACATTCCTTGGATGAATCTGAGATGAATCACAAACTCTCGGAATATTATAAAAATTTAGTAGGTTTAAAAATTGATACACTTCATAATCGTTTGAGATGGATTGTTGACGAAACACGAAAAAGTTATTTGTCACCCATAAAATCACAAAGTGGGTGCGCTGAGTGTCATGGTGAAAAAGAGGTAATTGCATATTTGAACACACAGATGAATTATGAAGAGAATCTTAATGAAATTCAATCTACATTCAATAAGATATTCGTTTTGTCAATTATAGTTTTCGTTCTGATTGCCATTGCATTGGTGGTTTCATTCAACCAATTGATTTCGAAACGGCTGAAAAAATTTAATAAAGGATTAAATGAAGTTAAAGAGGGAAATTTAAATTTTGAATTCAATTCTGACTTGAACGATGAAATAGGGGAAATTGAAAAACAATTTAACTCAATGGTTAAAGAGTTGAAAAATTCCAAAGAAAGGAATGAAGAACTCTATTTTGAAAAATTGAAAAATATTGATAAACTGATAAACATCGGAGGGCTTACTTCCGAGCTGGCGCATGAAATAAATAATTATTCAGCAATACTGAAATCCAGACTGGAATATTTACTTGGCGAATCTGAAGAGAGAGAAGAATTGAAAGAATACAAGGAAGATATCAACGCTATGATTCGTCAAGTAGAGAGCATGACGGAAGTAACTAAAAACATACTTAAGCATAGCAAAAACAGGAAATCAGAAAAAACCAAAGTATCAGTAAAAGATATAGTTTCGGATGTAGTTAAACTATTTGAAAATAATTTGCGGAAGAAGAAAATAAATCTTGATTATAAAAATTTGCCTGATGTTGATTTAATAGCAGATAAATTTCAGCTGGAACAAGTATTGATAAATCTAATTACAAACTCAATAGAAGCAATTGAAAATAACGGGAACATTGAAATATCAGGCAAAATGAATAATGGCAATTTTGAGTTAATATTCAAAGATGACGGTCCCGGAATAGCGGCCAATAATGTCGAGAATATTTTCATGCCATTCTTTACAACGAAGGGAGACGAGCATGGTTCCGGTTTGGGATTGTATATTGTAAAGAGGATTTTAAAGAAAAATGATGCTACAATAGAATGTGTGCCAAACGATAACGGAGCTGAATTCAAAATAAATTTTAGGATTAGTTAATGAGAAAAATAAGAACCATTATTATAGACGATGAAAAAGAAATGCTGGAAAGCTATGCAAAGCTTTTTAAGCGAAAGGTTAACTATAAACTGACACTCTCTTCCACTTTTGCAGATGCAAAACAAAAATTGTTGAATTTTGAATATGACCTGATGTTAGTTGATCTAAAACTGGATGAGGGAAATGGGATTGAACTTATTAAAGAAGCTATCATTCACCATCCCGAAATTAAGATAATTATGATAACCGGCTACGGCACAATTGAAGCTTCGGTAGAAGCTATGAGGGCTGGTGCAGTCGATTTTATAGAAAAACCGTTTAGCTCAAAAGCTTTATTTTCAAAAATTGAAAATCTATTTGCTGAACATGCTTCGTTTGATGAAAATGAAATAAATAATTTTTACGGAATAATTTATAAAAGCAAAGAGATGGAGGAGTTGATTAACACTATTAAAAAAATTGCTCCTTCAGATATTACAGTGCTAATTCAAGGGGAAAGCGGTTCCGGAAAGGAATTGATTGCACGTGCTATTCACAAATTGAGTACCAGGAAAAATGAGGCATTCGTACCGGTTAATTGCGGAGCGTTACCGGAAAATCTTTTCGAGTCGGAACTTTTCGGACATGAGAAAGGAGCTTTTACAGGAGCTCAATCAACTAAACCGGGTATACTGGAATTTGCAAATAATGGAACTTTTTTCTTTGATGAAATTACTGAAACACCTTTTAACATTCAGGTAAAACTACTCAGAATGTTGGAAGAAAAAAAAA
>CAZULK010000035.1:17825-22241 GCA_964621225.1 uncultured Melioribacteraceae bacterium
GAAACACCTTTTAACATTCAGGTAAAACTACTCAGAATGTTGGAAGAAAAAAAAATTAGAAGAATAGGGGGAAGCAAGGAGCTTGACCTTGATATCAGGATAATTTCCGCTACGAACCAAAACTTGGATGAAGCGATAAAGAATAATATTCTTCGGCAGGACCTCTTCTACCGCTTGAGTTCCTTTGTAATTAATATTCCTCCGCTTAGAGAAAGAAGGGATGATATTCTTCCGTTATTTTATCATTATATGAATTCCCTCTGTGATAAATATGGACAGAAAAGAAAGAAGTTGTCTCAAAATGCCGAAGATTTATTGCTGAAATATAATTGGCCGGGCAATGTGAGGGAAATAATAAATCTCACAAACAAACTCTATTTTATCTGTAATAGGGAAAGTATTAACGAAGAGGATTTGCCTTTACCCAGTGCTAAAAACAATCGTTTGCTTCTAAAAGAAATTCGTGACTTAAAATACAAGGATGCGAAAGACAAAGTGCTGGAAAGTTTTGAAATAGATTATCTGCGACATAACCTGCAGAAATATGATGGTAATATTTCGAAAACCGCTGAAAATTGTGGGATGGACAGACGAACTATCCACCGGATGATAAAGAAATACGGGATTATTTTTAAGTGATTATAAATGACGAAATCAGGAGAGTTGCACTCATATTTAGCCAATTTATTCAAAAGAATTAATTTCCTCTATTTCCACTCTTTTATTACATTTCCTGCTCAAAAAAAATAATTTGTTGGAGGTTGAAATGCCTAATAAAAGTGATTATTTAAAAGATGTAATAAAGCATATAGATATTAAAGAACATAATGTTGTACAACTTGTCGATTCGATGGGTAAGATGGCTTTTTCCGCCAGGGATCTTCATAGAGCGGCAACTATTTATGAAAAAATGTTGAGTGATAAAGACTGTACAGTAATTTTAACTCTAGCCGGAAGTTTGTTTAGCGCGGGATTGAAACGAGTGGTATTCGATTTGGTTAACAATAACATGGTTGATGCCATCGTATCCACCGGTGCAATAATGGTGGATCAAGATTTCTTTGAAGCTCTCGGATTCAAACATTATATAGGCTCACCCTTTGTGGACGATAACGAACTGCGTGAACTTCACATCGACAGAATTTATGATACATTCATAGATGAAGACGAATTAAGAATATGTGATGATACCACCGCAGCAATATTCGATAGTTTGGAGCCAAGAGCTTACTCTTCTAGGGAACTCCTTTGGAATTTTGGAAAATATCTGGATGAAAACGGCGGACCTAAAGTTGAAGATTCCGTTGTTTATGCAGCTTACAAGAAAAATGTTCCGATATTTGTTCCCGCATTTTCCGATTGTTCGGCTGGTTTCGGAATAGTAATGCATCAACATAAAAATCCTGAGAATCATGTTTCATTCGATTCCGGAAAAGATTTTTACGAATTGACTCAAATAAAATTGAACAGTAAAGAAACCGGTATTTTTATGATTGGCGGAGGTGTGCCAAAGAATTTTACACAAGATATAGTTGTCGCTGCGGATATTCTTCAGGAAGATGCACCAATGCATAAATATGCAGTTCAAATAACTGTTGCCGATGTAAGAGACGGTGCGCTTTCATCATCAACTTTGAAAGAAGCAAGTTCTTGGGGCAAAGTGGAAACTACTTTTGAGCAGATGGTTTATTCCGAAGCAACATTGGCAATGCCTTTAATTGCCGGCTACGCATATCATAAAGGAGTTTGGAAAGAAAGGACTCCGCGTGAATTGACAAAGTTATTCAGTAAAGTTGAAGTATAAATATAAATTTGAGGCTGCTTAAGGGCAGCCTTTTTTATATATACCTTTCCGAAAAAAATAGGGGAATGAAATCCTCTTCACCTTGTGAATTCCCACTGCAATATGAACATGACTCCACACTGAAAACAATCGGTTCCTCGCTGGGATCGGTGGGAATGAAGTTTACCACGCTTTCACAACTTTTGCACTGAATAACATGATGATCGTTCACCATATCCTTGCACTTATCGCAAAGAATCCAAGATTCGTAACAATGAGAATGAGGATTGAACGGAAAGATATGATTACACTTAATATTGTTGCACTTGGCAAATTTAACAGTAGCTTTATTATTGATTTTTATTTCTCCTATTCTTTATGCAAAAATAACCCTTTATGCAAATTAAAACTATGCAAAAATTCATTCTGATTGTTAACTTTGTATATTAAGTAAATAAAATAAGGAAAACGAAAGATGGCAAATATACCCGGATTTAAAGCTTACGATATTAGAGGAAAAGTACCTTCCGAATTAAATACCGAGTTGGCATATAAAGTAGGTAGAGCATATGCTCTTCTGGAAAATGCAAAAAGTGTTGTTATAGGACGCGATGTAAGAAAGTCTTCCCCCGAATTGGCAGAGGCTTTGAGCAAAGGATTAAATGATGCCGGTTGTGATGTTTTGGATTTAGGACTTTGCGGAACAGAAATGATTTATTTTGCAACTCCATTTTTGAACGCTGACGGAGGAGTGATGATTACAGCTTCACACAATCCTCCCGAATATAACGGGTTGAAATTTGTGAAGAGAGGTTCTGTACCAATGGGTTACGATTCAGGGTTGAAAGATATTGAGCAAATGATTTTGAACGATCAACTTGGAGAAATATCCGAAGCAAAAGGAAAGGTAGAACAAGTTGATATTATGGATGATTTTATAGCCAATCTGGAAAAATTTTATGATGCGGGAAAAATAAAACCGCTAAAAGTTGTTGTTAATGCAGGCAACGGCTGTGTTGGACCTGCACTCAATAAATTGGAATCGAAACTTCCGATAGAAATGATAAAAGTATTTCATGAACCCGACCCTGATTTTCCGAATGGGGTGCCGAATCCATTATTACCCGAAAACAGACAACCAACAATTGATGCAATGAAAGAACACAATGCCGATTTAGGTGTTGCCTGGGACGGTGATTACGACAGATGTTTCTTCTTTGACGAAAAGGGTAATTTTATCGAAGGGTATTACATTGTGGGACTTTTGGCTAAGTCAATTCTTAAATCCAATCCCGGAGAAAAAATAATTCACGATCCCCGGTTAATATGGAACACTATTGAAGTTGTTAACAAAGCCGGTGGAGAGGCTGTTCAATCAAAAAGCGGTCACGCATTCATAAAAGAAAAAATGAGAGAGGTAAATGCAATTTATGGCGGGGAAATGTCCGCTCATCACTATTTTAGGGATAACTCTTATTCAGACTCCGGACTAATCCCGTTTTTGCTAATAATGCAATTGATGTCCGAAGAGAACAAATCTCTTTCGGAATTAGTTGGCGAAATGGTTGCCGCTTATCCATGCTCGGGTGAGATAAATACGAAGTTGGACGATCCTAAATCAAAATTGGAAGAGATAAAAGCAAAATACAACGACGGTAAACTGGATTATACCGACGGAGTAAGTGTTGAATATGATACATGGCGATTCAATGTAAGATTGAGCAATACTGAGCCGCTCATCCGTTTGAATGTGGAAACCCGCGGAGATATTGAATTGATGAAAGAAAAGACGGAAGAATTATTGAATTTGATAAGAAGTTAAGCCTTTATTCTTTTGGCTTAATTTCGTATTATAAAACTAAATTATTTTTTTTTCGTCTAATCTTCGTAAACAATTAGGAGTAAGAAAATGGAAGATAATAAAAAAGCTCTCGACGTGGATAAATTATTGAAAAATAAGCTCAAAAACGTGAGCATTGGAGACCTTGAAGACGGAATTGCAAAAGTTGTTTCGGATTTGGTAGGTGAAGATTATAAATGCACAATAGGTGAAGTTAAATATACTCTCTTCTCCGGAGCCGATTTTCACGTCAAAGTTGAATTAAGCTACAATCCTGACGAATAAAATTTGTGAGGATAATTGCGTGACGAGGGACATTGCAATTATCCTCTAATTGTTTTATTATATAATATATTTTTCTAATTTTATAACAGCCATTGGATGACAGAACACCAGCCGAATGTAAAAATTAAGTCTCACAAAAGATGGTATAACTTAACCGTCGATAAAACGATTCATGAATTGGATAGTGATAAAAGAGGTTTATCCGATCAGGAAGCGAAATTCAGGCTTGGTATTTATGGAAAAAATGAACTTACCGCCGAAGAAGGCACAAAATGGTGGAAGTTACTTGCCGAACAATTTATTTCTCTCTTAATAATTATATTAATTGTTGCTGCATTAATTAGCGCTTCCATTGGGCAAATAATAGAAGCTGTTGCAATAATTGTTATAGTTATTTTAGCTGGATTGTTGGGGTTTATACAAGAGTTTCAAGCTGGCAAGGCAATTGAATCACTAAAAAAAATGGCTGCGCCTAATGCTACGGTGTTGCGTGACGGAGAAGAGAAAA
>CAZULK010000036.1:0-22132 GCA_964621225.1 uncultured Melioribacteraceae bacterium
TTGGAAAACGCACCCGGTTGTGAGATAATCGGATAGTTTCTGATAACTATATTTAATCCACCGTGAGAGATAGTAATAGGTTTTATTTGAACTGATGCACCGGCTACAACAGTACCTGTTCTTTCGTTCAATACAACTTTCGCCGGATAGTCGGATTCAACTTGAATCGATTCCAAGTCGGCCATAAAACCGATTATATTTTCAGAATAATCAGTTGGCACGGATACTACAACTTCCGAGGGGTCAACGGCCTTAGCAATTTGATTGCTAAATTTTTGATTAACTGCTGCAACGATATTGTTAATTGTTGTTATATCGGGTTGTTTGAGAAATATTTTTAGCTCATTACTCTTCTCTTCCGGATCGGCAAAAGGTTCTTGTATAATGCCACCTTGAGGAACTCTACCGGTAAGTACATGATTCTTAGCCACACGGCTACCGGTTGGAGTTCTGTAATCAAATCCACCAACTGAAAGAGGCCCTTGTGCAAATCCGATAATCTTTTGTCCGTCTATTGTTGTTAATGGAGTTAATAATAATGTACCACCTTGCAAACTTCTCGCATCACCAATTGAAGATACAGTAACATCAAATTTTGCTCCGGGCTTCAGGAATGTATTGATAGTAGCAGTTACCATTACAGCAGCTGCATTTCTTATGCGAATATCCCTTTCCGGAACTGTAATACCAAACTTTTTAAGCATACTTGCAATTGACTGAACCGTAAATCCTGAAGTTTGAGAATCACCGGTTCTGTCCAATCCTACAACCATACCGTATCCAAATACTTGAATTGATGTACTGCCTCCGATATAGGCGATATCTTTAATACGTTGAGCTTCTATCAAAGTATTAAAGAATATTAAAACTAATATTATTAATAATCCTTTTTTCATAACACCACTCAGAATAACCAATGAAACAGTTTAGTCAACCAACCCGGACTTTGCATTCTGTCTATCATTCCGCTTCCTTCTATTTCAATCTTTGCATCGCTTATTGCGGATGATTCGACTATGTTCTGCCCTTGAATATCACTTGGTCTAATTACACCCGAAATTATTATTGTCTGCTCTTCGCCGTAAATAGAGATTTGTTTTTTACCTTTAATTCTCAAATTACCATTTGCAAATACTGAGTCAACAGTCGCAGATATCCTTGTCCTAACCATACCCGAGGTTTCCGTTCCGCCTTTTCCGGCAAAGTCATTTCCCGTTCCTACCGATCCGCTAACGGAAGGCATTAAGTCGTTTCCACCCATGGTGGCATTGCCGGAAAAATTGAAATCACTTACTCTGGATCCGTTTGTTTGTGCATTGTTACTTGCTCTATTCGATTCTACTACCAGAATTGTAATTATATCTCCAATTTGACTTGCCTTTTGATCGGTAAACAAAGAATATTTAGCGAATTTATTATAACTCTGTGCTTGAAGAGTTAACGTTATTAAAACCAATATGATTAAAACCTTTTTCATCTTTACTCCATTATCAAAACGTTTTGCGAGTCAATTATTTTTGCCTTAAAATATTTATTCCCTTTCATAACTCTTATGATTTCGCCAATATATCCCTCATTCCGGGCTATTACATCCAATTGAATCATCACATTACCATCCACGAATTTCGCTTTTATTTTGTCACCCTTGTTAACAACTGGAATTCGTTTCAAATAATTCTGCTTTAGAATAGCACCCTTTCTAATGAATCTAGCAGCTTTATAATTGTTAAGACTGCGAATATCTGTAAATAATTCACCGTTACTCGTGGTAACATCTTTTTCTGCGATAATAAAATCGTTAATATTTAATGGGCTATTTAATTTAATATTAGACCTGGCTACAAGAACGGTCTTATACAATTTAACTTTAACAGAAATGATCTCTCTTTTATTTTTACCGTCTTTATGTTTAACGATAGCGGGCAAATATACATAAGAACCGCTTCTATTGATTTCACTGTTTTCCAGAATTGAAAATGACTCAATATCTTTAGGTTGAATCAATTCAAATTCAACTCTATTGTAGTCCGTAAATCTTTCGGTTAAATATCTTTCCAAAGAATCGAGAGTCGATCCTTGTCCGATAAAAATAAATGATAATATGTAGATCAAAATATTATTCATTATCCACGTTTCAGCTGATTAACGATTGTCATCATTTCTTCAATAGTTTTTACGGTTTTTGAATTAATTTCATAAGCTCTTTGAGCGGTGATCATATTTATCATTTCCTCAACAATATCAACATTGGAAGATTCCATGTATCCTTGATAAATTTCTCCGAATCCGTTCGTGCCGGGTTTGCCGAATATCGGAGGACCGGAATATTCTGTTTCCACAAATAAATTATCACCTATCGGCTTTAATCCGGCCGGGTTAATAAATTTAACAAGTGTAACTTCATCCAAAGTAGTCGATTGCTCTTGATTATCTATTGCTTGAATTTCACCGCTGCGTGTTACAGTAACGTTTTTGGTGGTTTCATCCAGAGTTATTTCCGGGACTAACTTGAAACCACTTGAATTTACAATTTGACCCTCAGCATTAATTTTAAAAGTTCCGTCCCTTGTATAAGCATATGTTCCGTCCGGACGTAATACTTGGAAAAACCCTTCACCGTTTATGCCGATGTCCATTGGATTTCCGGTTTCAACAAGATCGCCTTGTTGGAATAATTTATGTGCTGCCGAGACTTTAACACCATTACCTACATATATATATTCATTACTAACGTTTTGTACACCATTACCTTCATTGGAATATGCACTCAAAGGCACTTGTTGGTACATAAGATCCTGGAACTCGGCTTTACTCTTTTTAAAACCGGTTGAATTGACGTTTGCAATATTGTTTGCAATTATTTCAATGTTTTTCTGTTGCGCATACATTCCGGAAGCCGCTGTTCTCAATGCTTTTGTAGGCATAATCTATCTCCTGTTATCTAACCTTTGCTATTGTATTTGCTTGATTAAGTATTTCGTCGTAGTTTCTAATTATCTTTTGAATAGATTCAAAACTTTTGCTAATTGTGATCATTTGCTCCATTTCTATCACCGGATTAACGTTCGATTCTTCCAAATAGCCTTGTAATATTTCAAAATTATCTTCATCAGCTTCTTTAAAATCTCCATCGTTAAGCATAAATCTGCTTCCACCGACTTTTAATAATTTTTCCTTGTCATCTACTTCTACTACCCTTAGTTTATCGACAAACGTACTACCTAATTTGATTTCTCCGTCTTTGCTGATGTTTATTAATTTTTCCTTTTCATAAACATGTTCGTTTATCGTTATTTCTCCACCTCTGCCTAAAACTTTGAATCCGTCGCTATCAACAAGATATCCATCATTTGTTAAGTTGAACTTTCCGTTTTTGGTTAAATATGTTTGATCACCATCCGTTACCATGAAGAATGCATCGCCGTTAATTGCAACATCTAACTTATTGCCTGTATTAACAAAATCTCCTTGATCGTATTCGGTTTTTCTGTCCAATGTAACTTTCTGTTTATCCATTAATACTTTTGTAAACGTAATATCCCTTTTATATCCGACCGTATTGAGGTTTGCCAGGTTGTTCGCCATTACCTCCAATCTCTTTTCGCTAAACCTCATCCGGTTAGCTATATCTATTATTTTAGTTAATCTATTAGGCAATGTAACCTCCCACAGTTTTTTGGGAATACATATTCAACCTGGAAGCGATTGCAATTTCTTCTTTGGATATATTTAATCTTTTTGCATTGTTGGATATTGTATCAAATTGTATTTGACTTCCGGGCACGGTTTCCAATAATTTTTTTCTTATAACTTTTAACCTCGGGTCCATTTCATATTTAATTTTTTCCGTTCTCAATACTTTGATCTTTTCTTTCAATTCTTGTGAACCGTTGTTTTTCTTTAGTTTAAGTCTTCTGTAGGCTACCCATCCAAAACTTGCTACCGAAGCAAACAAAAGGATACCCAAGCGAATCATAAGAGAATTTGAATCGTGAGAATTGCTTACCATTTCCTGTTTTGTCCCTTTTGCATTTTCGAATTCGGCAGCTACAATCTTTCTTATATCTTCTCTATCTTGTGCTAAAAGGATTCCGGATGAAATAAAAAATAATATTAGAATTATCTTTTTCATTTTCTCATCTTCCTTATTATTGGTAATGCAACTACTATTTTCGATCCTTCTTTTGGATTGGTTTTTGTTATCATTTTCCCTTCATGTTTTTTCACTAAATTCTCCAAAATCAAGTATTCAAGCGAAACTGTTTCCATTCCATCATTATTAACTATGTCTTCAATATAATTTGTTGTTAATGCTTTAATGAATACATAATTTTCGTTAACTCTTGTTTGTATAATCGCTCCGCCTTTCCCTTCATCTTTTCTAATCAAAGAAAACATGTTCGAAAGTATCAAATTGATATAACTTCTATTTGAAAGAACCGCCGGAAGGTTTTTCTCCAAGTCTGTTATGCATTCGAAATTGGAAGATTTGAAATTTGCATTCGTAACAGCAACATAGTCTCGAATAATATCGTTCAAATTCACCGGCTGTATTTCTATTCCGGATACATTATTCTGGGAGAATTTCACTAATCTTTTAATAACGCCTTTAATTTTATTAATCTGCCTGTTGATTGCGTTGTATAATTCGGTATCTATCTTATCAGATTCATCGGAAAGTATCCCGAGTGAAGAAACAATAACTTGCATCGGAGAAATTATTTCTTCAACCATTCCCAAAGTTAGTTCTCCGATAACCGCCAGTCTGTAGTCTTTAAGGAATTTGGATTGGTATAATTGAAAATCTTTATAAACTTTTAACAATTGACGTCTTGAATAAACATTCTCTATATTCGGCACAGCATGAGCTAAAATAGTCATTAAAGCTTTTGCTTCGAAAGATTCTTCATCTATTTTTTTTATCGGTGTATCGATGCAAACAAAATACTTATTTATTTTCCATTTTTTAATTGGTATGAAAAGAATGTTATTTATCTTCTCTCTCATTTTTATAGAATCAGAAATCGGGATGATTATCATCTTGTTGCTTTTAATGAGAGAATCGAAAATAGAATCTTTTTTTATTGCTTGAATTATCTCACCGAAGGCTTTTGAGTATCCGTTTGTTACAGGAGAAAATTCGTCGTATCCTTCATCCAAATAAAAGAATGCCAATTCATTTATTTCAAAAAGAGATTGCGCTTTCTTTTTAACCAAACCAACGAGTTCACTTAGCTGATCCGCATGATGTAGCTGCAAATCGAAATCAACAAGGGATTCCATAAATTTAGATAATCTCCTATCGCGGTCTCTCATTTTTCTAATATAATAATCTGTGGTTTGCCCCATTTCAACATTTGCAGGGGATTCCACCAGAGTTTCCGCAAAAGATTTATAATATCCCTTATTTGATTTAATTATTCTCACACTTTCTCCGTTAAGAAATCATATTTGTTATTTCGTTTCTGTACTTCTCGCGAACTTCTTCATAGTCGCTAAGACTGTTTATCTTAAGAACTGAAAGTCCTTCCAAATCTAGTTCGGAATTTCTATCCCATACATACTTCCCTTCGGCAATATCATTTACAATTTTATCGGCCAGATGAATGATGGCTGACAGACGGTTATCTGTAGCTTGTTTCGAAGGTTTATGGTGGAATAAAACAGCTTGACAAAGGAAAATCGGGAAGTTCCATTTATCTAATAATGTTAATGCAATTTCCTGATGGTTCATTCCGAAAACTTCGTTTTCCAAATCGCAAAAACATTTACCTTCGTTCATTACTCTTTCGTAAATGCCAATGAAACTCTCGTGCAAATATTTATGAGTTACCGATATACCTAAATCGTGAAGGAATCCGGCTACAAACGCTTCCCGTGAATGTTCAACTTGAAAATCATTACAGAGGCTTTTACATAAATTGCCAACTGTATAACTGTGTTGCCAAAAATCGTGTTGATCAAGATATTTGTCACTTTTTATTTTGAATGTTTCCATTAAGGTTATACCGGTGACTATATTTGTCACTTCAGCCAAGCCGATAATATGAAGTGCATATTCCACACTGGCAACTTTTCTATACAAGCCGTACAAAGGTGAATTTGCAATCCTCAATATCTTTGTTACCAAACTTTGATCTCTGTTGATCATTTTTGTTGCTTCGTTTATAGAAACATTTTCTTTATTCAATGTTCTTAAAACATCCTTCAAAAATTCCGGCACGACAGCTAATTGATCGATACTGTTAAGTATCAGTTTTGTTTTTTCTTTATCATGTGTCCTTTTTATTTCATGTGCAATCATTTCCTACTCACATATAAATTTCTTTAAATTCATTGGTCATTATTTTTGAATATGTACTTACAAGCGCACTCAAGTATGAATTGTTGCCTAATTCCAGAATATCAACAATTCCGTTATCCAGAATAATGTTTTCATCCCAATCAAAATCACCAATCCCGGTTACTTGTGTCATATAGTCTGCGAAATGAACAATTGCACTAATCTGTCGATTCTTTTTAGCAGCCGAAGGATAATGGTGATATCGAATAGCATCGGCTAAAGTTTGAGGGAGATTCCATTTATTAATAAGTAATTGGCCTATTTCTTCATGGGTTAAGCCCAAAATTCTCTTTTCGGCATTTATGAATAACATTTGTTCTTTTTCCACCAATTGACAAATCTGTTCAAACTCTTCAACGAAATACCTTTGAATTACAGAAATGCCCAAATCGTGAAGTAATCCTGCTGTAAGCGCTTCCCCGGCTTTCGGGTAGCCCAAGTCGTCGGCTATTTTTTTGGATAACATTCCAACTACAAAAGCATGTGTCCAGAATTTTTTCTTATTCCAATATTTGGAATTCACGGATTTAAATGCTTCCATCAAAGTAAGTGCATAAGTCAAATTTTTAATCTGTTCGAACCCTAAAACAACAACCGCGAATTCAACTGTACTTACTCTTCTGGGTAATCCGTATAAGGGAGAATTAGCGATAGTTAATACTTTTGCAACCAATCCTTGATCTTGATTGATAATTTTACTCAGATCTTTTGCACTTGCGCGTGGGTTTTCCAACACTTTAGTAACTTCAATAACCACGGTAGGAATTGAGGGCAAATTCCTAATTTTCGATAAATGTAATTTGCTCCTCTCTTTCTTTTCGTCCAATATCATATCAACCTTGTCGTTCATGAATTTTCTCGATTTGTTCTTTTAATTTTTTCATTATTCTGGTGTGTACTTGAGATACACGTGAGACAGTAATTCCTAATACATCTGCTATTTCTTTATAGTTTAATTCTTCGTAATAATAGAGTGTAAGGATTAAACGATCCCTTTCTTTCAATTTTTTGATTTCCTGAATTAAAATTTCCTTTGCTTCGTTGTACTCGGCTTCTTCTTCCGGGTTTTTCTCTTCGTTGGGAATCATCTCGTATAGCATACAATCTTCGTTTGTTCCAACTGGTGTATCGAGAGAAACATTGGAGTAGTAATTCTTCGAGTTTTGCTTATCATCAACTTTGTGGTGAAGTTTTAATTTTCTGATCTCATCAATGATTTTCCCACGAATTCTCGTTATGGCATAAGTTTCGAATTTAGTACCATAATCCGGGTCGTATCGATCGATGGCTTCACTTAAACCCTCAATTCCGAATTGAAAATAGTCTTTAGAATTTAAAAGACCTTGATTATAAAATCTGGAATTGTGAATGACATAATGTACGAGATTTGTGTATGTCAATACTATCTTCCGCTTCAATTCGGGAGTCGGGGTTGTTTTATATTCTTGCCAAATATTATAGTTTGTCATGACGATTTACCGCTTAAATTGTTTTCCAAGGAGCTTTTATCACTTATAGATTTGTTAATGGAACGAATGAAAATAATTGTAAAAACAGACAGCATTACCATCAATGCGATAAATACAATAAATGAACGCACGACTACATCAATGATGGGAAGGCCTAACTGACTGAAAAAAATCAGCGATAGGAAGAAAAATAAAAGTCCCACTTGCAATAGTATTTTGTTCATTTTTTCTCCTTTTATTTTGTACACACATAATTTTCAATTATTGTACCAAGTTTTTTTTAGGATTTATTTGATTTAGGATTAAAAATGAGGGTTTTTCGAAGTGGAACTTTAAGCTGTCTGCTCAATATTAGCCAATTGATGTTTTTTCACAAAGTTTGTGGCTATTTGTGATATTGACTTGGAAATATGATGCTCAGGGAATGATACCGAAATGAGTGATTGCGCCCTTATAGTTTCATCAACAATTTTATCGAATTTAACGCAACCAAGATAATCTGGTATAACTTTTAAAAATCTTTCTGATGCTTTTGCTAAGTTTTCATAAGCTGTCTTCCCGTCTCTTAAATCTTCCGCTTTATTTATTACAACTGAAGAATCCAGTTTGATCTTGTTTTTCTTCATTATTTTGAAAACAACGTAAGCATCAATTACTGCAATTGGTTCGGGGTTTACCACAATAATCAATTTTCCGGATGCACTTAAGATTGTATAAATATTCGGACTTATTCCGGCAGAATTATCAAATATTATATAATCATATCTATCCGAAATAGATATTATCTTCCTTATAAACGAGAGAACTTGCTTTTCCGTTACATTGGTAATTGATAAATTTCCCGAATCTCCATAAATAACATCCAAGTTGGTAGTGTAGTTTATTATGGTTTCATCCAAAGTGGATCTGTTCAACATAAAATCGAAAATCGTACTTTCGGGAGTTTCGTCCAAAAAGAGATGGATATTTGCCAAATTAAAATCGAGATCAACTAAAAGCACTCTATAATTTTGCTGAGCTAAATTATATGCAAAATTGATGCTGAAGAAGGTTTTCCCCGTTCCCCCCTTGCCCGAAACAATACTTACAATTTTCGGAGACTGCGGAATTTCCGGAGAGTAATTCAGCATATATCTTAATTTTTGTGCTTGATCCATCAATTCAATTTCCCGCTATAAATTATTTTTGCAATCATATCGGATTCTGCAGCAATTATATCATCCGGAATTGTTTGACCGTTTGTTAAATAAACAATGGGTGTTGCAAAATTCAATGATACATTAAGCATATTTCCGAAGGCAATACCCTCGTCCAATTTTGTAAAAATTAATGCATCGTAGTTGAACACTTTGAATCTTTCCGCAATATCGAACATTGCTTTTTTTGAGGTGGAAGTATTCATTGCAAGATAAACCTGTTCAATCGGCATCATCGAAATCAAATCTTTTATATTGTTTAACTCTTCGGAATTCTTCTGGCTTCTTCCAACAGTATCTACAAATACCAAATCTTTATTCTTGAATTTTTTAATGATTTCCGGAACGTCCGATTTATCGTAAGCCACCAAAAGATCGATTTCACTTATCTCGGAAAATATCTTTAATTGGTCTATTGCTCCTAATCTGTATGTATCTATAGAAACAATACCCACATCCAATCCGTGTAGGATTTTTGTTATTGCTGCAAGTTTAGCTATACAAGTTGTTTTTCCTACACCTGTAGGTCCTACAACGGTTACATATTTTGCTTTCTTATTTTTGCTGACATTCAATTTAGTAGTATTTATCAGAGATGATAAACCGACCAAAACATGTTTTTCAAGATTATTTTTATTCAACAATTTTTTATTCTTTTGAAGTTGATCCATAATCACTTTTATTATGTTGGAATCGACTTCATTGTATTTAAGAACATCAATTACTTCCTTTATGTCCTGCTTGGTAATTTTATACGGATCCAACGAAATGTTTTTCTTGGGTAATACTTTAGCCGGATCTATTGTTATTTCTTCTGACTTGGTTTGGGTGTTTGTAAAGGATTCCGTTTTCAGTCTTTTCGATACTTCTTCGTAAGGATCATAATTCTCCGGTTTTTCGTCAATTTCTTCCAATTCTTGTAAATCCGGTTCCATTCCCACAGTCAATTCAAATAACTTTGTATGATATTTATCGTTCGATTCAACAACTTTTGAACCTAATATAATAGCATCGCTGCCAAATTCTTCTTTCACTAATAGAGTTGCTTCCTTTAACGTAGGAGCTGTTATTTTTTTGATTTTCATTACTCTACCTCTAATTTATCGAGTAGTTCAATTTCTACATAGTTTGGTAATTCGGTAAATGATAGTACTGCAAAATCGGGATAATTTGAATTGATCATTCTATAGAAATAAGGTCTTATTGTTGCTTGGGTCAATATCACCGGTGCAAAACCAAATTCTTCGAATGAACGCCTTAATTGATCCAATTTGTTGAATACTTTCTGCATTACCAATGGATTTAATCCTAATGATTGAATATTACCTTGTTGCTCCGATAACGATTTAACTATTTGTGATTCAAGTTTATCTCCAATGGTAACCGCATGAATTACATTATTTTCATCTCTGTAAAGATTAGCAATAACATCCGATAATGAATGTCTTACATATTCTGTCAATACATCAACATTTTTGCTGGCTTTGGAATAATCAATCAACGATTCAATAATCTGAACCAAATCTTTAATCGGAATACCTTCTTTCAACAAGTTTTGCAATACTTTTTGGATTGTTCCGAGAGAAAGTACTTCCGGATTTATTTCTTCTACAACTGCAGGATACTCTCTCTTCATGTTTTCCAATAATTGTTTTACTGCTTGGCGAGTCAATATCTTATCGAAATTCTTCTTCAAAGTTTCTTGAAGATGTGTGGAAATTACACTTAGTGCATCCACTACCGTATAACCAAGCATTTCCGCTTTTTCTTTTTCTTTGTCGCTAACCCAACTTGCCGGCAAATGAAATGCAGGATCGAGAGTTGGTATTCCATCCACTTCTTCTTCCGCATTGCCCGGATTCATGGCGAGGAATCTATCTGTATAGACTTCAAATTCGCTTACAACATTACCTTTTATTTTTATTATATATGTATTCGGTTCAAGTTGTAAATTATCCCTCACCCTAACGGGGGGTATTAGCACACCATATTCGAGTGCAAGGAATTTTCTTGTAGATGCAATTTTATCGAATAAATCCCCGCCTTCGTTTTTATCAATCAAACTGATTAGTGCGTATCCTATTTCAATCTCGATCGGATCGACTTGCAGATATTGCTCAACATTTTCACTCTGTTCTTCGGAAACTTCCTCGGTTTCTTCAATAATTTCGGATTCCTTTTGAAGTTTCTTTCTTTTGAAATAGGAACCGGCGCCTAAACTTGCAGATATGAAGAAAAACGGTATCATCGGCATACCGGGTACAAAGGCAAACATGAAAATAATTCCGGCAACTGTAGCCAATACCCTGTAATTGGACAATAATTGAGATTTCATCTGAAAATCAAGAGCTGATCCGGTATCGCTTCTCGTTACTACCATACCTGCGGAAGTTGCTATTATCAAAGCCGGAATTTGTGATACAAGACCATCACCGATAGTTAATATCGTATAAGTTTTAAGTGCATCGGTAAAAGTCATTCCATGCATAGCTACACCGATTATAAATCCACCCAATATATTTATTGCATTAATCAATAAACCAGCAATAGCATCCCCTTTAACAAATTTCGAAGCACCGTCCATTGCTCCGTAGAATTCAGCTTCTCTTGCTATCTTTTCTCTTCTTTCTTTTGCTTGATCTTCGTTAATCAAACCTGTATTCAAATCTGCATCAATTGCCATTTGTTTACCGGGCATAGCATCCAATGTAAATCTAGCCGATACTTCTGAAATTCTCTCAGAACCTTTAACAATAACTATGAACTGAATTAAAACTAATATGATAAAGACTATAAATCCAACGACATAATTTCCACCGACAACAAAGCTTCCAAATGATTCAATTACTTTACCGGCATAACCATCGATTAAAATCAATCTTGTAGAAGATATATTCAGAGAAAGTCTGAATAATGTTAGTATCAATAACAATCCGGGAAAGATAGATAAATCCAAGGGAGAACGAATTGACAAAGACAAAACAAGTATTAATACCGACAAAGTGATGTTCAATGAAAGGAAGAAATCCAAGAAGAATGACGGAAGCGGAATCAACAAAAGTCCCAACATCAACACCAAACCAACGGCAAGCAATATATCGGTATTTTTATCAAGCTTAAAGTTCATTTTACACTATACTCTTCTTTGTCTTGTTTTTAAGATTGTAAACAAATGCCAGTACTTTGGCTACCGCCTCGAAAAGATCATTCGGTATTTCATCACCAACATCACAAACCTTGTACAACATACGGGCTAAAGGTTTGTCTTCATAAATATGGATGTTATGTTCTCTAGCAATCGATTTAATTTTTTGAGCTAATCCGTCCATACCTTTTGCAATAACAACCGGTGCACCGTTTTTCATCGGATCGTATTTTAATGCAACGGCAAAGTGAGTTGGGTTGGTTATCACAACATCGGCTGTTGGTAATTCTTGAATCATTCTCTTTCTCGACATTTCCGCTTGAACGGATTTAATTCTTCCTTTAATTTCCGGATTACCTTCCGTCTGCTTCATCTCATCTTTAACTTCTTGCTTGGTCATCATCTGATCTTTTTTGAATTTATATTTTTGATAGATGAAGTCCGCTGCAGCTATAACCGCATAAACCAATGTAAGTTTTATTATCAAAGTGTAAGCAGAGTCGCTCATGAATTGTACTATTTCCGGAATTGTATATGCAGCCAATTTCATGGCTTCTGTAATCAATCCCTCTACAATTATATATACTATCCAAAAAACTACTACAAATTTAGCAAGCGACTTAAAGGTTTCCACAATGCTTTGCGATGAAAAGAAAACTTTTTTCAACCCTTGTAAGGGATTAATTTTACTGAATTTAGGACGAATTGCCTTTGGAGTGATCTTAAACCCAACTTGAAAGATGTTAGCAGCCAAAGTGATAACATATATTCCGGCAAAAAATGGGAATGTTGACATCACAAAATAATATAGTCCTTTAACAGCATATAATTGTAACAAGCTATAATGCAATTCCAAAGTATTAAGATTGGCAAATATTTCGGTAGCCAATTCACCCAATTGATGAGCAACGTTATTCTTTGTCATCAAAAGAATAAGCATACCCGCGCCGAATACGGCAAAACTGGAGATCTCGTTGCTCCGCGCAACTTGACCTTCTTCCCTGCTCTTTTGAAGCTTTCGCGGGGTCGCTTGTTCGGTTTTTTCCTGTCCGTTAACGTCTGCCATTTTATCCTAATACTCTTATAAACTTGATTAAATTCGTTTCGTGCAACTTTAATAATTCTTTTATTACATAGAAAAAGAAGATCATCGTTGTTGTAATTAACAAAAATCCAACACCTATTCTCAATGGATACAATACAAAGAAAACCTGCATTTGGGGTATAATTCTGCTCATTATTCCCTCGGCAATGTTCATTAAGAAAAATGTCACCATAATAGGAGAAGCAATTTTTACGGCAATAATAAATACGTTCGCCGATTGTATAATCAATTCTTGCGCCGTCGAATCTGAAATTTTTAATTCGGTTGGCGGAATAAGCTTAAACGATTCATGCAATGCAGTGAATAAAAATATATGGCCATTTATCAACAAAAATGTTAGCATTGCAAGAATATAGAATAATGTGCTTACCACATCTCCGCTTATCTCAAGATTCGGATTGAATACGGTAGCCATACTTAAACCAAGATCAAAACCAATCAATGAAGCACCGTATGAAATTCCCCAAAATATTAATTGCATGAAAAATCCGATAGCCAATCCAACTATTATTTCCTTTAACGCCGAGATGGTTAAATAGGTAAAATTCAACGATGCTAGAGGAGTGTTTATATTCAAAGAAATCAATAAAACATAAGACATGAATAGAGCTAATACAATTTTCACAAACACAGGTATAGAATTATCGCTGAGAATCGGTGCGGAGAAGAACATCGCTATTATTCTCAGAAATATTAATAAAAACGAAACAAAATTATTTGTTAATATATCTATCATCATATCACTGTGTTTATAATGTTAAATATTCTTAATGTAAAAGCTATTATCTTGTCAAATATCCAAGGCAACAGAAATATTATCGCAACCGCCGTTACTAATATTTTCGGAATAAACGTAAGAGTCATTTCCTGAATTGAAGTAGCAGCTTGGAATATTGAAATCATTATTCCTACTACCAGCGCTATTCCCAGTATCGGAAGTAAAATTACAATCGATGTGTAGAAAACTTCGGTCAATATTCCAATTACCATCTCTTGAGTCATTACATAAATCCTTTAATTAATGAACTTACAATTAGATTCCATCCGTCAACCAATATGAATAACAATATTTTAAATGGTAGCGATACCATCATTGGAGGAATCATCATCATTCCCATGGAAAGCAATATACTTCCTATAATCATATCAAGCATGATAAACGGAATGTAGAGGAAGAATCCGATAATGAAACTTGTTCTCAATTCGCTGAGTGCAAAAGCCGGAATAAGGATATAAGTTGGTAAATCATTTCTCGTTTCCGGTTTCTCCAAAGTTGTCATGCTTAAAAATAACTCAAGATCTTCTTCTCTGACATGTTTATACATGAAAGCTCTTATAGGTACTAATGCTGTATCATAAGCTTCTTCGAAAGTGATTTTTTCATCCATCAACGGCTTTACTGCAGTATCGTTCACTTGATTCCACGTTGGAGCCATTATAAAAAATGTTATAAACAATGCGATTCCGGCCAATAATTGTCCCGGAGGCATTTGCTGTGTACCCAATGCATTTTTTAAGAAATGAAATACAATGATTATTCTTAAGTAGGAAGTCGTCATTATCAAAATAGATGGAGCAAGGGAAAGAATAGTAAGCAACAATAACAATTGGAGAGTGGAAGATACGTCTTCCCCGGAAGTTGCATTATCAACTCCAATTGAAATTTTAGGTAAGCCCAAATTTTGTTGGGCATTCACCGGCGTTGCGAATGTGAGGAGAAAAAAGACCGGTATGAATAATAATTTTTTCATTTCCCTTTTAGGTTATCTTTAAATAATTCGTAAAAACTTTTAGCGGTATTTCCGGAATCTGTAGAATAACTTTCATCCCAATCGAGTTCTTTCAAAACGGAAATTGAATTGTCGCTCACGCCCAATACCATGATTTTATCCCCGATTCTGACAAAGGAGATATATTTTTTGGGCATAATGGATTTGGTAAATAGAACACGTACATTAAATAGATCCGAGTTGCCCCCAATTTTCAATTGTTTTCTTTTTACAAAATAAAGGGCTGCAAGCAATAGTCCGATAATTAAAATTATCGGAAACAACATCGAGATAACGTCCCATGCAGTCACTAGTACATCTCTCCCAAGCGTTTTGCCGGATCATTCAAATTCATAATTCTGATGCCAAAGTGTTTGTCGATAACAACAACTTCACCATCGGCAACTTTTTTATTGTTTACATAGATATCAACCGGTTCACTCGCCAGTTTATCGAGTTCAATCACATATCCCCTTTCCAATTCGAGAATATCTTTGATTTTCATTTTGGCTTTACCTAATTCTATGTAAACATCCAATTCCAAATCCTGCAAAAAATCGAGTTTTCCGTCAACATAGTTCTTCTTTGGTTTGGATTCTTCCATGTTGTCCAGTTCTGCCACACTCACAGCTGGAGTTTCATCCAAAGGATTTCCACTCATTTGATCCAAGGGGTTTTCTGCACCGCTGTCCAAAGGATTTCCACTATCCAATGGATTTGATTCTTGGTTCAAATTAGCTTCTTGGTTCATCTCGTTGTTCTCCATAGATTCGTTTTGCTCCATGTTTTCTTTATTTTCACTCATGATAATTCCATCTATTAATGTTCATTTTCAATTTTTCTTGTCACTTTCACAGCTTTATGATTATTCACCTTTCCTATTCTACCTTTGAACATTGGTATTCCACCGATTTTTATAGTGCATTCATCCGAAACCGCTGTGCCGAGTTGAATAATATCCCCTTTCTCAAGGGCTTTTAATTCACTAAGAAACAATTTGGATTTCCCAAGTTCAACATTCACAGGTAATTCCGTGTTTTTAACATAATAAGACATTATATCCTTCGAAGTACCGCCTTTATATTTTTGAGGACGGATAGTAGACAATGACTTGGAAGATAAATTTTGTAGAATTCTTTCAAAAGCAAATGTAGCATAACAAACATTCATCATAAAAGGTGTTTCATCCACCATAATTTCATAGGAGACCAATAAAACAGATTCATTAGGCGAAGTTATTTGTGCAAAATCAATATCGCTCTCAAATTTTTCAATCTCAAATTCTAATTTTTCTATTGTGCCCCATGCTTTCATCAGTTCATTCATTACAGCTTCTACAATCACAAGCAATACCTTCTGCTCGATCGGTGTAATTATCGGATTCTCTTTCGAACCGGTACCGTCCCCACCAAGAAGTCTGTCTACCAAACTGAATGCCATGTCTGTGCCCATTTCCAAAACACCTTTAATGTCGGTATTTTTAATTTCGAAAGTGTAGAGACAACCCGGATTACTTACCGAGAGAACATACTCAGAATAATAAAGCTGATCGATGGTAGTGAGGTTTATATTTACGACCGTCTGCAATTTTGAAACCAAAAACGAAGAAAAACTTTCGGAAAAGTTTTCATGAATTGACCTGATTGTCCTAAGTTGATTCTTAGAAATCCGGTTAGGTAATCTAAAATCAAAGGGAACGGCTTCCTTTGAATCATCTGCTAAAATATCCTGAATATCACCAGTTTTAATATTATTCAGTAGATTATCTATTTCCTGTTGTGATAATAATTCAGCCATAATTAATCGATTATATATTTACTGAAATAAACTTTATTTAGATTTACTTCCGGGAATAAACTTTTAACACCAGCAGCAATTTGAACTTTCAATGAATCTTTAAATTCAGGTTTCGATAACTGGTCTTGTGTTTTCGCAGATAATAGGGAAATTATTTTATCCCTCAAAACAACATCCTTTTCGGCAAGAACTTTATGCGATTCTTCATCTTCGAGAGCAAAACCCATGGAAACGAGTAATAATTTATCTCCCCTAGAATGGGAAGGATTAACCACTAAATCATCAATAGAATAAATTGTACTGTGGGATTCTGCCTCTTCTTCCGGAACCTGCTCAACAATTTCCACATCTTCTGCCAAGTTTTCGTATGCGGCATTTTGAGCGAATTTATCCATTAAAAGATTGGCCGTAATAAAATAAACGGCAATTAGTTGGACAATAAATAAGGGTAATCCAAGAATTACTACCTTAATATTAAATCCACCTTCTTTTTTTTCTTGAGCTTCGTTTTTTTCTTCAGCCATTTTACCTACCTATTATTCCATTTTTGCATAAAATGAAACAATAGTAGTGCCAAAAAAAAAATCGATTTTTTCTAAAAATTGGGGTTTTTAGAGAGAATTAATGGCTAATATTAAACATCTGGTTATTTAATATGAATGAAAGCCGGGCCTAAGCCCGGCTTTGCGTTTATCTAACCAAGTTTGTGATTTCTTGTAATAATTGATCGGAAGTTGTAATTACCCTGGCACTGGCTTGGAAACCACGTTGGGAAATAATCATTTTAGTGAACTCTTCCGACAAATCAACATTAGATTGTTCCAAAACTCCAGCTACAATACTTGTTCCGGTAGCATCTCCTGGTGTACCTATTACCGGTTCGCCGGAATTTGATGATACTCTAAATTTATTCTGGCCTGCACTATTTAAACCATTAAGATTAGAGAAATTTGCTAACATTATTTGAGCTAGTTTTTTAGATTGACCATTAGAGAATACTCCAACTACATATCCGTTTTGGTCAATGCTGAAATTTGTCATAGAAGCAGCGGCACTACCATTTTGTGTTAAAGCTGAAACTACCGAATCGGATGAAGTTTGAGTAATTCCATCAAATCCTGAACCGAAATCTATTTCTACATTTGCGGCTGATGCTCCACCTGCAGGAGTGAAAACAAATACCGGAGGATTTGGAGAGATGGAATTTATCGATCCATCTGCATTAAAAGAAATTGTGCCCGTATTTCCAGCCAATGCGCCACTCGATTCAGGTACTGTAGCTGTAAAATTCCAATTATTATCCGTTGTTTTGGTAAATCTCAAAGTAAGATTGTGGGCATTACCCAAGGAATCATATACAGTAAGACTACCATTAACAATAGTGGGTTCTCTATTATCATCAACCGTAGAACTTATTGTCGTGGGAGTAGATAATTGAGAAACAGAACTCAAATCGAAATCAAAATTGATTCCTAACGTGGAGTCTTGAACTGCAATAACGTCTGGTGCAGCACCATCTAAAGTGGAAAGTTCCCCGGTTGTAGAATCGAATACCAAAGAATGTGTAGATGAAGAAGAAATAATACTGGTACCATTCGAGTCGGTAAGATCATAAGTCATATCCCATGTGTCAGCACTTTGCTTGGTATACGTTACTGTAAATGTATATTCATTTCCTGATTCGTCGTACACTTTATTAGCTTCAGTTATAACCGTTCCATCGCTTGCATCTGCGCTTAGATTTCCACTTTGGACGTAATTTTCACTTCTAGTTATTGATGCAGTAGAATCGAGATTACCACCCCATGATATTTTGGTTGTGGCCACTGCCGGCAACCTTAAATTCGGGTCTAATACTATATCTTCTAAATTAGTTCCCGGAGGAATCACTCCGTCTTTTGTTGCCATTTTACCTTGAACAACTGAACCATCTGCAGGATTCACTAATTTACCATTAGCATCCAATGTAAACGCTCCGGATCTTGAAAAATAGGTTTCCCCATTATTTTTAAGAATGAACATTCCCGGACCTTGTAATGCCAAATCGGTTGTTATACCGGTTCTTTCGAATGTACCTTGATTCCAGTTGCGATCGATTGAGTTGATTTTCATACCCAATCCAACCTGGAATGCATTTGTACCACCCGAAGTAGCTGTAGGGCTTATACCTGAGCGTACATATTGATTGAATGTGTCACTAAAAGTGACTCTGGATCCTTTGAATCCGATTGTATTTACATTGGAAATATTGTTACCGATAACGTCCATCATAGATTGATGGTTACGCAAACCGGATACACCTGCGATAAGAGAGTTTAGAAGTGCCATTGTTAACCTCCTGTTTTTTCTTGACCGGGCGTCAGTCGGTCGGCCCGGTCCAGAGCGCCCTTAGAAGGTCCCGCTCTGTTGTTTATTGATTATTTATTTAATTACTACACTGTCTATATTTGTAAAAACATCTTCGCCTTCACCAACCGGCAAGGCTGTAACAACCGTTTTATTCGGAATATTGACTATGAATGCATTGTTATTAAGCATTATCAAACTGTCTTTTGAACCTTTCAATTCTGCTTGCTGAACAGCATCATTCAATAATTCCAAATCTTCTCTGTTCAACGAGATATTTCTGTCTTCCAGTCGCTTCATAGCATGATTAGAGAACTTAACATTGTTCAGTTCTTCATTCAGAAAAGCATCGAAAGATTTACCTTTATCCCCAACATTAAACTTGGGTAAGGAATTATCCTTTTGAACAATGGGAACAAACGGTACAGTAACACCATTTATAGTTGCCATTTTGGTTCTCTCCCGGATAATTTATTTGCTGTTTCTATTATCTCCATAATAGAACCGAGGTCATACTCGATTCCATCAATTAAAAGTTTTGTTCCGGAATCGGTAAATTTGATTCCGTCAATTTTACCGATCGTAAACACTCCAACATTTAAAGAACTACCGTCAATTGCATCATCTGCTTTTACTTCTACGGTATATTTCCCTTCGGAAATTTTTTCACCATTATTATCGGTAAAATCCCAGGAAAGTTTATGGTCTCCTGCATTTCCCGGTAAATTATTTATTGTTTTTATCAGGTTATGTTGATCGTCATAAATATTCACAGTAACATTTTTGGCATTACTTGGCAAAGTAAAACCGAATTGAACGGAATCCTGTCCTTTGTATTCGAGCTCATTCCCACCTATTTTTGCACTTTTCCCTATTAAATTCGCTGTCATAGTGTTGTTAACGGATTGGATCAAAAGGAAGTTTGCATCCACACTTTGACTAACCGATTCATTTAAATTCGCTAATTGTTCGAGGGAAGAAAATTGAGCCAATTGGGCGGCAAATTCCGTTCCGTCCAGCGGACTGAGAGGATCCTGATTTTTCAATTGAGCAATCATCAAATTAAGAAAATCATCCTTACCCAAAACTCCGTTTCCACCTGCCATTCCAAAGGCAGTATTTTGGGGAGTCTGATTAGTTACACCGTCTACCATTTTTACCTCAAGCTAAATAATCAAAACTATTATAGCCGAGATCCTTCTCAACCGGACGAACGTCCGAAATATCAGTTCCTTCTTCAATATGATTTATCTTTAATCTTTTGGAAGAGTAGTTAGATTCCTTCGCTCTACTCTTCTGTCCGTTATTTCTATAATTTATATTGAATTGATTCAACACCATTCCTTGTTGCTGAAGTGAATCTTTCAATTGTGCTAAATTCTGTGTTACCAATTGCTTTACATGTTCGTTTTCAACGTCTAGTCGGGCATTTACAACATTATTGGTAACATCCATTAAAATCTTAATGCCGCCCAACTCCCGTGGATTTAATTTTAATTCTATCGACTTGGTTTGAGCATCACTTAGTAATTTTGTAATCTCAACATGGGTATCTTTGAATTGTATGAATTTCAATTCGACGGGTTCGGGCATCGGTAAATTTTTATCCTTAATAATCTCATTTACGTTGGAAGTCTTTCCAATCTCGTTCAAATGATGCATGAATAATGAGTCATGTTTGTTAGGCTGCGTAATATCTTGAACCTTATTTCCATCTATTATTGTCTCTGCTTTATGATTGTCTCTATGCTGACTCATTTGAGAATTATTACTTGTGCCGGATTCTTTAACCATCTTACCGGGCATAACATTATTATTTGATTCAGGTTTATTTCCTTTTATCTCTTGACTTCCATCTTTCCAATCTTCCATTCTGAAAATCTTTTGAGACGTTGCGTGAGTTTTCTCGATTCCCGGGAAATTATTCGATTCAAGTTCTATTCCGAAAGATTTAGCAATGTTCTGGTTTAATCTTCCTAAATCCTTTAATGAAAGTTCTTCTACATGAGATGTAAATTTTTCATGACGAATATCTTCAACACTTCTCTTTACCTCAAAAAGGACAAATTTATTATTCTTCTGAGAGACTTTGTTATTGCTATTTAATTCACTGTCATTATATTTTGGAATAGATTCAGAATGAATTTTGGAGTGGTTTGCTGTCCTATTTAATTCATTAGATTTAAGTTCCTTGGATGACAAAACATCATTGTGGTGGTCAAGTTTATTCACTTCTGAACTTGATTTAATCTCAACCGGCGAATCGAAACCAGTCTTAGTAAATTTATCTATTATTATATTTTTTTGATTACTGACGGAATCATACTGCTCTTTTTCATTAAATTTTGGTTCAAACTTAATCTGTTTGTGAACATCCTCTGATTTTATTTCAGTTGAACTATTTCCTTGATGTATCCTAAAAGGTTGTGAATTATTAGTCCCGGTTACTTTGAATTTACCGTCACTTGATTCTTTCAAAACATCCGTAAGTGATTCATTAATAATTTCATTAGATTTTGTTTTTGATTTAATAACAGTCTTTAAATTCTTCGAAGAAATTTGCTCCGTGGTATCATCATTATTTTGGGAATAATATGAAGACTTTACTGAATTTTGTGATATTTCTTTAATATTATCTTGAACTTTAAAGTTAGTTCCATCGATTTCAGATATAACGTCTTTATTTATTATGTTAACCTGAGAATATCCAATTTTCTTTTGGTTTTTTATTTCATTGGCGCTTGCTTCTTCACTAATTAATTTTTCTTTAATTGTAACATTTTCAGGAGTAAATTTTTCTTCAATTAAATCTTTTGGAACTAACATCAAACTGTTACCACCGGATGCAGAAGCTAAAATTATCTGTTCCGGCATTTCATTATTATCATCAATTTGGGATACACCCGATTTATTCAATTTGGTAATTTCAATAATACCTTCGGAATTTTTCGATACGGAAATC